>SEDW01000389.1 GCA_004193325.1 Pseudomonadota bacterium
GAATGTCGCCCAACGTAGGAGATCGCTGTAGTTCGGGTCCAGGACGAACTTAAGAAAGGACCAGGATCCCAGGCCCATCAAACTCAGTCCTGCGATGAGAGGGCGGTGATCCCTCACGACCACCTTAGAGACCGTCATGGCCAAGCATCCGATTGATGTGAGACTGCTGAAGGGCATCGGTGATGATGGAAAGACCGAAAATGCTCAGGAGTAAATGAACCAGGGGCATTTGAGCCTCCCCGATCATGGGTGAAATTAACTGTAGATCCTGGCTCATGCGATACTCGTGGTAAAAATGGTAGAGCCCGCAGGTCAGGAGACAGAAGATCAACCAGGCGACAAAGGAATAGCGCGCCTCGTTGAGAAAAAAATTGGTTGCTTGCATCTGCTGATATTGAACGAAGAAATTCCACAGGCCGCAGGTCAAAAGAGTAAGGATTATATCGAGAGCGATATTTCGGATAAAGGTGCGGCGGCCATAATCGATTTTGGATTCAGTGAGATACATGCGAAAATAGCTCCTTAAGTTTGGCTCCCATTTAAGCAGGGAGGCCCAGGCAATGATAGTATTAATCTCTCACTTTCAAAAAAACGTACTCCCCGTCAAAACCTGAGGATCGGCATGAAGTTTATCTTCGCATTAGTTTTTATAATTCTCCTTTCTCTTGCTGTGCAGGCAGTGCCCCTTCTCGGAGCAAAGGTCGAGCTGCCCAAGGTGAACGAATTTTGTAAACAGCAGAATAAACCTATCCTGTCCTACTCCGAACTTTTTGCTGATGAGGGAGAGGGCGGGAGGCCCAAGGAGGAGCTCTATCTTGATCGTTATAAGGGGGAGCTTAAGGGGCTCTTCCTCACGGAAAATGGCCCAATCACCCTCATGGGGCAGATGACCTCCAAGGAAGAGTTTGTGCTTTGTGCTTATGATTTTCTCAAAGGCGGGGAAGCCATTGAGA
Source organism: Pseudomonadota bacterium (assembly GCA_004193325.1). GTDB lineage: Bacteria > Bdellovibrionota_B > Oligoflexia > Oligoflexales > Oligoflexaceae > Oligoflexus. The sequence continues at coordinate 954 of SEDW01000389.1, forward strand.
TATTTAAGGGCAAATATCGTATTGATGGCATCGAATTTCAAGGTGCAAAGGGACAGCTGAAGACGATGGGCGAGGGTCGATATTTTTTGCCAAACCGGGATTATTCTCTAGAGCACAAACAGAATAAGCATTCTTACCAGATCAACGGCAAGACGAGCGATGACGAGCCCGATACCTGCAGCTACGACGAATCCTATTTTTCTTTGCTCGGTGGCAATGATAAAAAAGTGAATGTTAAGGTCAACAAACTGATCGAGGGCATTAGAGATCGCTTCGCATCCACGCTTACTCGCACGAGCGATTGTCTTGCCAAGAAAGATATCCCCAACGCCTATAATCTTGCTATCGGACTCATGTATGCCGGTCCACGCCTCGTGAGTGCAAAGATTGATTATGTAACGATTAATAAAACCGATTCCAACTGGGACGGAGAAACTTTTAATTATGATCGGCGAACAGGGATTCAGCTTTACCAGGAAGAGCTCCTATCGCCCAAAGGCGAAAAGCCACTGGTCGAAGAGATCAAAAAGCGTTTGGTGAAGCTCTACGGCACGAGTGGTCGCTTCAATTCTTTGATGGGTGTGAGCTTTAGCTTTACGGCGCAGACCCTGGTAGCAAGCTTTGCGCCGGTTGATGAAAAGGGATTCTACATGAACAGCTTTAGAATCGATATACCGATGCCAATGAGCTTTGCCAGAAAGTTTCTTGATGCGAAGTTGTTTCCCCAATAACTCATACGAGCTGAAACCTCTCGAAAGTAAAGACCCTCAGAGGTTTCTTCACACCCTTGAGCTCGTGCGAGCCGAGATCCACCATATCCTCTCTACCGAGGGCGTTGATAAAGTCCTCGCTGAGAGTAAGGCTCGTCTTTAAGGGCTTGCAGAGAGATTCGAGACGGGAGGCTTCGTTCACCGAAGGCGAGATCACCGTGAAATCCAGCCTTTCCTTGGCCCCTACATTGCCGTACGTGACATCCCCGAGATGCAGGGCGATTCCGTTTGCGACTTCGATTTTGCCGGCGCTCCTACGATCTGTGTTATAGGCTTTCAGTCCAGCCAGCGCTTCGTCCGCTGCATTCAGAGCGCATTGACAGGCGGCTTGATTGCCGTCAAGAATCGGAAAAATGGCGAGCACGGCATCCCCGATAAATTTCAAAACCTCACCTTGATGTTTAGCGATCGACGAAGCGACGATATCGAAATAGCTGTCGAGGATTTGGATCAACTCAGATGCTTCGGTCGTATCGGACAGGGCTGTGAAACCTCTGAGGTCACAGAACCAGATGACTGCTGGAATGCGTTCGCCTTCGCCGCGCTTGAAGGCTCCTGCTCGCACGCGCCGCGCCGCGTTCTTACCGAGGTAGACTTCGAGCAGAGCGTTCATCACGTGGTAGGATGACTCGAGTTCGATGCGTCTTGAGAGAAAGGGGATGATCGTGTTGAGGCAATCAATCGATTCCTGATCAAAGCCCCCAGGTATTTTTGTAGTCCAGGAAATATAGCCGTAACCTCCCCAGGAAAAAGGCATCCCCTGGGCAAAGTAATCCGTTCCGCCTAATTCTTTCATATCCTGACAGATAGGGTAGGGCATGACGTCTTTTTCCAGCGAGACATGAATCGGTGGACCACCGGCCCTTAGGGATGGAATGGGGCTCGATGTATAGATGCTTTGCTTGAGCTGAGCGTGAGGGCGATCGACGATCTTAATGCCATCTTCCTGATTCCACATCATCGTGCGCCAGAGAACTTCGGGATGCATGGTCGTCAGGGTATAGCTCAGGCGCCAGAGGGGAAGCCCCAGTTCATTCATTTTTTCGGCGAAGCTTAAACAAAAGGAAGGCCCGTCGTCGTCAACATGGGGAAGGTCAATCAACCAGCGTTTGATGATCTCGATGTTTGCATGTTTCAGTCCTGTCCCGCTCATCCAACGCCTCCTTAGCTGCTTTACCTAGATTCTAACTCAAAAAAAGCCTGATGGGCATTTTTTTGACCAGGATTTCAAGTGCTTCCCTCGGAATTTGAAGAATGTAGCTGGAGCTTTGCGTTGCTTTGTCACGAATTTCAAAAATCTGTCAATCAAAAATCCGAAGCGAAGAGAGATACCTTCAGTCATTACGGAGTTTCAAGGATTGTGCTCAAAATGGCTCTGAAATACAGCACTTAACGGTAGGCTCAAGAACAGATTTATGAACAGATTTTGAAAGTAATGGCATCGCAGTTTAAGAATTTTATGTTATGTGTACGTTCTGTGTTTTCGTGAAGACACGATATGATTCGCAACTTTCGTTATAAGAGACTTCTCATGTTTATCAATCGCCACTTCATCATCGGCGCGACACTCTTCGGAGTGAGCATTATAGGCTCAAATGCATGCACCGATAAGTCAGCTGGGCCTCAGGCACCAGCCAAACCCGAAGTGAATATAGTCGTCGCTCAGGTTTCTTCTGAGCCTATCGTTACCGAACTTCCCGGTCGACTCGAAGCCTTTCGCCAGGCCGAAGTCAGAGCCCGAGCAGCAGGGATTGTGACGGAACGACTTTACCAGGAAGGCCAACAGGTAAAGAAGGGAACGCCATTGTTTCGCATCGATCCGGCCCCTCTTAAAGCTGCATACAGCATGACCGAAGGCCAGCTGGCCAGTGCTCGTGCAAGCCATGTCGCAGCTGCCGACAAACTCAAGCGTTACAAGGAATTGCTTGAGGTTAAGGCGGTCAGTGAACTTGAGTACGCTGGAGCTGTTTCTGAAGAGGCCCAAACCAAGGCGGCCGTGGTTTCTGCGGAAGCGACACGAGAGTCAGCTAAACTCCAGTTGGGTTATGCAAACGTGATCTCGCCGATCTCTGGCCGAGCGCGACGTGCGATGGTAACCGAGGGTGCTCTGGTTGGTCTGGATTCTCCCACACCACTGACAATCGTCGAACAGATCGATCC
>SEDW01000390.1 GCA_004193325.1 Pseudomonadota bacterium
AAGCGGGCGATGAAATCCTCTTCTTTCGAGAGCATTTCCTGCTGACGACGGTGAGCGGCGATCTGCTGCTCGCGGCGTTGCTCGCGCTCTTTCAGGTAGAATTCGTAGTTGCCGTTGTAAACCGTGACCTGTTTGTGGGCGATCTCAACGATGCGCACGACCAGGCGATTCATAAACTCCCGGTCATGACTGGTCATGACGATGGCGCCCTTGTAGTTCTGGAGCCATTCTTCGAGCCAGATGATCGTTTCGATATCCAAATGGTTGGTCGGTTCGTCCATGAGGAGAACGTCGGGCTGAAGCGTAAGAATGCCGGCAAGGGCAATACGCATCTTCCAGCCACCGCTGAATTGTTCAACGGGACGATTGTAGTCCTCTGGACCAATGCCAAGACCTGTGAGGACGGCCTGAGCGCGAGACTCAAGGTCATAACCATCACGCTGCTGGAATTCCATCTGCGCGTCGCCGTAGCGTTCCATCAGGGCGTTGAAGGCATCGGGATCGAGACTGCTCGTCGCGCCGCTTGAGAGTTGATCCTCAACTTCGGCGATGAATTTCCCTAGCTCAGCCGTTTTGCCTGAGCTAGCCATCACCTGCTCGAGAGCCGTGCAGCCTCTCATTTCGCCTACATCCTGGGAGAAGTATCCGATCACCGTGTTGGGCTGGATCGTGATATTTCCCGCGTCGGCATGATCTTCCCCAACGATCAGACGAAAGATGGTCGTTTTACCGGCACCGTTAGGGCCAACTAGACCGATGCGGTCGCCTTCACGAATAAGAAATGACGCATTTTCGTAGAGGACCCGTTGGCCTTGGCGTTTCGTTAAGTTCGTTAGATGTATCATGAATTATAGACTCGAATGTAGTTATGGGCGTCGAGTATACATCGCTTTGGAGATTTCGGCTAGGCAGTCATGGGGATTTTTAGAGGGAGAAAGGCCCGACATCTGAGAAGATGTCAGGCTGAAAGACGTCTTAGAGTTCAGCGCGCACGCGCTTCGCCGCTTGAACCATCGATTGAAGTGCTGGTCTCACTTCGGCCCAGGCGCGAGTCTTGAGGCCACAGTCTGGGTTGACCCAGAGTTGATTCGCATTGAGAACCTTCGCGGCGGCGCGAAGGAGGTCAACCATTTCATCTTCGGTCGGGATGCGTGGGGAATGAATGTCGTAAACTCCAGGGCCCACTTCGTTTGGATACTTGTAGTCGGCAAAGGCTCCAAGCAATTCCATTTTTGAGCGCGAGGTTTCGATCGAGACGGCATCGGCATCCATGTCACCAACCGCTTCGATGATGTCGTTGAATTCGGAATAACACATATGCGTGTGAATTTGAGTGCTGTCGGCCACGGAAGAAGCCGAGATGCGGAAACATTCGACAGCCCATTGCAGATAGGATTTCCACTCGCTCCTGCGAAGGGGAAGACCCTCACGAATCGCCGGCTCATCGATTTGAATTACGCGTAGTCCCGCCGATTCCAGATCGCTGACTTCATCACGAATCGCAAAAGCGATCTGCTGACAGGTTGTGGAGCGCGGCTGATCGGCACGAACGAAAGACCATTGGAGAATTGTCACAGGCCCTGTGAGCATGCCCTTCATCGGCGATTTGGTAAGGGATTGGGCGTAGCGCGACCATTCCACCGTCATAGGCTTTGGACGGGAGACGTCGCCGTAGATGATCGGCGGTTTCACGCAGCGTGAGCCGTAGCTTTGCACCCAGCCGTTCTCTGTGAAAGCAAACCCATCGAGTTGCTCACCAAAATATTCGACCATATCGTTTCTTTCAAACTCTCCATGCACGAGGACATCAATGCCGAGTTCTTCCTGCCACTTCACCGCTTCTTGAATCTGATTCGCGACGAAGGTGTTGTAGGTTTTTTGGTCAGTTTTACCGTTTTTAAAGGATGCACGCATCGACCTCACGTCAGCGGTTTGCGGGAAGGAGCCGATGGTTGTCGTCGGCAAGGGCGGCAGATTCAGGATCAGCTGAGCTTCGCGGCGGCTTGGGTAGGCGCTCTGGCGTTTGCTCATCACCGGAGTCAAGGCCTTCACGCGGCTTTGCACTGTGGGATTGTTCACGCGGGGGGAAGCGGCGCGACTCTTTAGGGTCGTGCGGCTCGAATCGAATTCCGGAAAGTCTGTGTGACCTGCATCAAGGGCTTTAGCGAGCACAGCAACTTCGCCGAGTTTGTCTGTTGCAAAGGCGAGCCAGCTCTTGATTTCCGCGTCGAGTTTGATTTCTGTGCTGCTGTCGACCGGACTGTGAAGGAGGGAGCAGGAAGGAGCGACGATGAGTTTATCTGTACCGCGAATCTCGGCGATTTTTTGGAGAAGGCCAAGGCTTTGGTCCAAATCGTTTTTCCACACATTACGACCATCGACGACGCCGGCCGAGAGATAAAGATCTTTTGGCAGACGTTTTGATACGGCCTCGAGTTGCTCAGGGGCACGAACGAGATCGATATGCAGACCTTGAACAGGGAGCGAACAGGCGAGCTCGAGATTGTCACCCAAAGCGCCGAAGTAAGTGGCGATGAGTTTTTTCGGCGAAGAGCTCACTTTAGCAAGCCGGTCATAAGCTCTTTGGAATGCCGAGCGAGCTTCGACGCTAAGGTCGAGCACGAGGCAAGGCTCATCGATCTGTACCCATTCTGCGCCGGAGAGCTGCGAGAGTAAATCCTCGTAAACGGGAAGAAGGCGGTCGAGCAGGCGAAGGAGTTGAGCGCCTTCTTTCTTGGCGAGAATCAAAAAGCTCACAGGTCCGATGATGACAGGACGCGTGTTCACGCCGAGGGCTTTGGCTTCGTTGAAATGATCCATCGGCTTACGCGAGGAGAGAGCAAACGAATCGCTCTCGCTCAATTCCGGGACGAGGTAGTGATAGTTGGTGTCGAACCACTTGGTCATTTCGAGAGCAGGAACATCGACGCCTTGCGCCTGATGTCCACGCGCCATCGCAAAGTAGCGTTTGACGCCATCAAGGGATTGGTAGCGTTTGGGCACAGCACCGAGCAGTTCAGCGGCATCTAGAATTTGGTCGTAGAGAGCAAAGTCATTGCTTGGGATGTGCTGGATACCGCGGGCTTTCTGGTCGAGCCAGTTTTTGCTACGGAGATCCGAAGCAGTTTTTTGCAAGTCTGCTTCGCTGATTTTGCCAGCCCAAAATGCCTCGAGAGATTTTTTAAGTTCGCGATGCTGTCCCATGCGGGGAAAGCCAAGGTTACTTGCTATTGTCATGTGATTATCCTTTGATGGAATCGCGGCGCACGTCTTCCCGGCCCGACCGAGGATCGATGGGAGAAAGATGGGACCTGCTTGTTCTCTGCCGCCCAAGATAGTACGCTTCAACTTGTTCGTAAAATTAAATGCATTGAAGAAGATGTGAAGTGAAACTTAACGATATCGATCTGAATAAACTAGCCCATTTCATGGAAGTCGTGCGCAGCGGCGGTGTTACCAAGGCCGCGCTGCGCCTGAGTCTTACTCCGTCAGCTGTGAGTCAAAGTGTTCGGGGTCTCGAGACCTCACTCGATGTTCCGCTCTTCGACCGAGTGGGCAAACAAATGATCCTCACCGCTGAGGGACGTTCTCTTGTGAATAGTCTCTCACGCTATCAGGAGGGTTTGAGAGAAAGCCTGAGTCAGCTCCAGAGTGGAAAGCCCATCGTGAAGGGCATTATTCGCCTTGGGATCTTTTACGGCTTTTCAAATATTCTGGCGGCAGAATTTTTGGGCTCGATCAAACGCGACCATCCCGATCTTGAAGTGGATGTGATTTTTGCTTCGCCATCGGAACTCGATCGCTTGCTGCAGCACAAACGTATCGACTTCGCGATTAATCTCTTCAAGAGCTCGATAGATCTGCC
>SEDW01000391.1 GCA_004193325.1 Pseudomonadota bacterium
ACGAGTCCCACGAACGATTCGCCTAATATTCTTATGCTGAGAAACCTCGTCGCATCGATGGAAGAGCAGGGGAGTAAGCGCCTCATCTTCGTCTCCTCCCTTGGTGCCTCGCGTCATGCGAATTCTTATTATCTCAAAGAAAAATATGCGGCCGAGTCCGTTATTCTCAATTCCAATATCCCCGAAAAGATTATCCTTCGCTCATCTCTGGTCTACAGCGACCTGAGTGCCAAGGACAAGTTTGTGCAATCGATAGAGAGCCTTATGACGATGCCGTGGATCTATCCCGTGCCGCGTTTTGAACAAAAGATTGCGCCGCTGCACGTGCAGGATCTCGTCGATGTCCTGATCAAACTCATCGATGTGCCGATGCCAACGTCGGCTCAGCTGATAGAAATTTCCGGCGAAGAAAATCTCGCGCTCGATGAAATCTTTAAGTCTGTGTCGCAGGGCATTGGCAAGAGTCATCACATCGCACTCAAAGGCTTCATCGGCGATGCCCTGACTCCGATCTTTGAAAAGCTCCATGGCCGCAAACGCTTTGAGGGTCCATCTTTGCGAGACCTCCTCACCGTCGCGACAAAAAAAGACGAGGCTATGGAAACGACCAATCCTCTCCTCGAAAAGATGCCTCAGTTCACGCACCGCTTTGATGAAGCGATGGGTAAACCCAAGTCGCCTCTTCTCAACTAAATCCTTTTCGAAAAAATTTCTCGGCGAAAAAAAAAGAGCCATCCCAGCGGGATGGCTCTTCTCATTGGTCAGTCGTAACGATTAAGAGAGCGAAAGGTCTTTGTTCGATTTACGAAGGAAAGACGGAATATCGAGGTCGTCGTCTTCGCCCTGAGTAGGTGATTTACTCAACTGTTCTGCGATCTTGAGGGCCTCATCGATTTTTCTGTCCATCTCATCCGAAGCATTGCCGGCAAACTGCTTATCCGTTTCCGCTGCATGTGCGGGAGCGATGGCTGCAAGGTCTTCATCATCATGAAGGCTTGCACCGACGGAAGCACCGATTCTCTCGCGGCTTGGCGAAAGGTCCTGAGCGAGATGACTACCAGGCTGAACTGGAGTTTGCTGAGGATTATAAGCAGGAGCCGAAGGCGCAGCTGGAGCCGCTTGCTGACCGATACCATTCATTGTGAGTTTCGCAAGATTCTCTTCGAATCCAGTGCGATCTTCACGATGAGGCATAGGCGCGGACGCTACTTCGGTACGAAAGCTGCGCTCAGCCGACTGATGGGGGCGCATGCTTTGTGATGGGTACGAAGGTTGTGCTGGATAGGAAGGCTTCGCAGCAACGATCGGGCGTTTGTTTTTGTAGAGGTTTGATGCCTGACGCGCGTCGCGATCGAGGCTAGGAAAGCCTGTAGCGATAACGGTTACGCGGATCTGGTCGCCAACGCTCTCATCGATGACGGTACCGAAGATGATGTTGGCATCTTCGTGCGCCGCTTCCTGAATGAGGGAGCAAGCTTCATGAACTTCACGAATACCGAGAGTTTCACTCGCCGTGATGTTGATGAGGATGCCTGTGGCACCTTCGATGCTGACGTCTTCCAAAAGCGGCGAGGAGATAGCGCGCTGAGCGGCTTCCTTCGCACGGTTAGGACCTTCGCCAATACCAATCCCCATAAGGGCTTGGCCCATGCAGGACATGACTGTCTTCACGTCGGCAAAGTCAACGTTGAGGTTACCCGGAACGTTGATGATGTCCGAGATGCCTTTGACTGCGTTCACCAAAACGTTGTCAGCCATGCGGAAAGCATCGATCATGCTGAGCTCAGGGCTCGACACTTCGAGAAGTCTTTGGTTTGGAATAGTGATCAGGGTATCGACGCACTCTTCGAGGCGGCGAATGCCTTCTTCCGCGTACTTCAAGCGGCGTTTGCCTTCGAAGCTAAATGGCTTTGTGACAACGGCAACGGTGAGGGCGCCTTGTTCACGAGCGATTTGAGCGGCAATGGCTGCTCCACCAGTACCTGTACCACCGCCCATACCGGCAGTGATAAAGACCATGTTAGAGCCCGAGATGGCTTCAGAGATCGCATGACGATCTTCAAGCATCGCATCACGGCCGATATCAGGATCTGCGCCGGCGCCGAGGCCGCGCGTCAGTTCTTTACCAATTTGAATTTTGCGCTCAGCTAGCGAGAAGCGAAGCGATTGAACATCAGTATTCGCGGTGATGAACTCAACACCTTCGATACCGGTACGGATCATTGTGTTGACTGCGTTACCACCGCCACCACCGATGCCGATGACTTTGATTTTCGCACCTGGAGGAACGAGATTTTCTGAATCGGACATAGTACTGCTCCTTCGCAAAACCATACGAGTCGAATCAAGGCGCAGGAAGCCTGGACTTAGCTTGGCGAGACCGTCAAGCTAAGAGGATTTGCGCATTGGCCGCAGGATGAGTTGCTGAAAATGACGATAGGACTTCTTTAAGTATAGGAATGAAGGGAGCTGGCTGTCAAATATTTGACTGAGCTTTAGAGCGATCAGCCATAAAGCTGTCGATGCCCTGAACCTGAGAGCCGCCGCCCGTTAGAAGGATGCCGCCGCCCAGAAGACCACGATACTCCTTGAGTTCATTAGCAAGGTGGGCACCAAGCTCATGAATACGAGAGCCGAGAATCACAAAAACGCGCTTAGTCATTGGGTCGAGCGGAACAGAGGGATCCTGCTGATGCTTGAGGTAGGCGAGACCGAAGTGGTGCTTCACCTTCTCAGCTTCAGCAAAGCTTAGATTGAGGCCCACGGCGAGGTCTTTCGTCATCATCGAACCTGCGATGTTGATCGTAAAGGCGTTCACGGGCTTACCGTTCTGAAAGATGATGCCATCAGTCGTCCCGCCGCCGATATCGGCCACGGCGATACCAAGCTGTTTGGCTTCATCGTCGACTGAAACGGATGCGGAGGCGAAGGGCTCGGAATAGAGACGGCTGACTTCAAGGCCGTTCGAGTTACAGATGCGGATAAGGTCTTTGAGGTAGTCCTTATCGGAATCGATAACAAAAAAGCGACCCGTGAGCTGAGAACCGGTGAATCCAAGCGGATTATCGATCTCTTCACGATGGTCGATCTTATAGCCTACCGGCACACAGTGGAGGATCTCGCGGAAAGGATTTTCTTCCTTGGCCTCGACTTCCTCGATCATGCGCTGGATGTGGCGGTGCTGACAGTTCTGGCGGTTAAGAGCTGAAGAATGGGAGGTCATGTAACCGCGAAGGTGTGATCCAGCAACGCCTACCACGACCTTATCGATCGTCGTGTTGAGCTGCTTTTCGGCCTTCTCAATGAGCTCACCAAGACAGCGCTCAGCGCGTGAAATATCAGCGACCATGCCCCGGTGCATACCGTCGGCAGGAATATCAACGAGCTCCAGGCGCGGCTTGTCGCCTTGCCAGATAAGGGCTGCTAGACAAAACTTTGTTGTCCCTAAATCTAGGGCAAAAAGGTTTTTAGGGTGCACGACGCGTCCTTAAATCTTAGAGAACGGTTTCTTTCACAATGGCCTTACCTTTGTAGTCCAGCTCGATCGTCGCGGAACTCAGCCCGCGATCCTTGAGCGTCTCGATGATTTTCTCGAGCCTCAAGTATTTCCCCTCGAAGGGACGGAAGCCGAGAGTAATACGATAATTGGGCTCGAGCATTTCTGCACTTAAGCCGCGGAACTCATCAAATGTAAGGGATCTATATTGAATATTGTAGCGCGATGCTTCTTGAATTGCGAGTAGGGCCTCATCGACAATTCGTTGATTCGCCGGACTTAGTACAATTGTATCATTCTCACTCTTGGTGAATGGCGCGGCTTTGTAAAAGCCTCGTAACACAGGCAGGGTCGTGGTTTCAGTGCTGGTCATTCCACCGAATACGATGCCGTCGTCGGTCACATAACGAAGCTTGTCGAGCTCCGCGACAAGTTTTGGAGTAAAAGTTTCTGTCGCAATCGCGATACGATCTGGCGCTGTTTGAATCAGCTGAATCGAACGCAGTCCCATCTGCCGATAGAGGCCTTTGGAAAACTGTGCGAGTTCTTCGGGCCGTACCTTGCTCAAATCGTGATAGCGGGCGAGGATCGCCGCCTGCTCCTGCTCGGTCAGACCCCTCAGGGCCTCGAGGCGAGGGCGTTCATCGAAAGCAAAGAGAGCGGTTTTGGACAGGTAGTTATAGGAGGCGTAGATCGCGCCCCCAAGGCCTAGAGTGGCAAGGCCTGTGATGATGAATCGCTTGGAGGAAAGGAAAGAGAATGACCAACGCTTTTTAGGCTTTTGGCTTGATAGGAGGGACTTTCTTTTCCGACTCTGACCCATTCAAGAATTCCTTCCACTCTTGACTAAGGCGCCACACATCCCCGGCGCCTATCGTAATGAGAACCGTTGGAAGCTGCTGGTGACTCAGGCGGGATTTCAAAAGTTCGGTGGCATAGGGATATGCTTTCACTTCACTCGATTCCTCGATGTCTTGAGCCACTCGAGCCGGTGTGAAGTCTCTCGTACTCGTCTCTCCCGCTGCATAAACAGGTAAAACAAATACTTCGTCAGCCGCTCCGAATGATTGCATGAACTCATTATACATAGTTTCCAGACGCGAGTATCTGTGAGGTTGGAAGATTACGAGGATTCTCTCTGAGGGGAAGGCGCTGCGCGCGCCCTCGATGCAGCTTCGGATTTTTCCGGGGTTGTGCGCGTAGTCGTCGTAGATTTTCACGTCTTTGATCTCAGCCATCAAAGAGAAGCGGCGCGCGACTCCTGGGTATTGGCTGAGAGCCTTGGCAGCCTTCTCGAGGTCGAGGCTGAGGCTATGCGCGACCGAGAGACAGGTGAGAATGTTTTGAAAGTTATGTTTACCAACGAGTGCGGCCTCGCCTTTGATGAGGGTCTTGTCGACGACCGCTTCATAGGCGACGTTGCGTCCCATACTTTTAAAGCGAGTGCCGCGAACCTCGCTCCCAATGCGGGTTCCAAAGGCGAGCTTCTCACCCGTATAGGAACTCATGATTTCTCTGACGATGGCATTATCCCAGCCGACGATCGCGCAACCATCTTTGTGAGTCTTTTGCACGAAGGTGAGAAAAGCAGTTTTCAAACCTTCTATATCGCCATAATGATCTAGGTGATCCAAGTCTATATTCGTGATGATGCTGAGGAAGGGATCGTACTTCAAAAAGCTGCCGTCGGACTCATCGCACTCAGCGACGAAATATTCACCAGAGCCTACAAAAGAAGCCTGATTGAGACCGACGAGCTCGCCGCCAATGGCTGCCGTTGGATCAAGGCCCAAGGCATGGAGCATGAAGGCAAGCATCGCCGTTGTCGAAGTCTTCCCATGAGTGCCGCTGACACAAATCGCTTTTTTATGTTCCATCAGAATCTTCAAAAGATCAGAGCGATGGATGATCGGGTAACCCTGTTCCACGGCAGCTTTAAGCTCCGGGTTACCTTCTTTGATAGCGCTTGAAATGACGATGGTGCAAGGCTTTGGCGGAAGATTGCCAGCTGCATGACTGTGTTTGACGTCGATGCCGGCAGCGATCAGTCTTTCGATATTGTCGGATCGACTTTGATCCGAACCCGTCACGTCATAGGACTGCTGCTTGGCAATCTCAGCGAGGGGTCGCATACCCGTTCCGCCGATTCCTATGAGATGAAGCTTACGTAGGACTTGATTTGCCATGTGTTGTATCCGGGCTAATCGCAAGTCTCGCCAGTAAACCGATCATCAGCAAATAGCTCACAAGAGAACTAGAACCAAAGCTCACAAACGGTAAAGACATGCCTTTTGTTGGGAAGAGTCCCATCGCGACTCCCATATTTACGATAGCCTGTATGGAAATTAAAGCGCTTAGTCCAAGGGCCAAATATTTTTTGTAGGGTTCGCTTTGTAAGGCCATGATCTTCATACCTAACCAGGCCATATATGCGAAACAGGCAATGACCAGGAACACGCCGATGAGTCCGGCTTCCTCGCCAATCACTGAGAGAATGAAGTCAGTGTGCGCCTCAGGAAGAAAAAATAATTTCTGACGCGACTCGCCAAA
>SEDW01000392.1 GCA_004193325.1 Pseudomonadota bacterium
TCATTGCTCCAAGAGCGGCCGGAGCTATCCTTGCTTTCGAATTGGATTCGGGCGGCTACTTCCACAACGCAGCTTATCAAATCCCGGATCTTGGCCGGAGTCACGGCCTCATGCTAAGGACTCTGGGAAGCACGGTTTATTTTGTGCCTTCCTTGATGATCACGTCCGATGAGCTCGAGCAGGGATTGATAGCCTTGCGGCAAACGATCGAAGACTACCGCGAAACGAATCGCAGCTTCTAACAGAAAAGCCTTAGACTCGAGAGAGAGTCTAAGGCTTTTTTTTAAATCCTGAGAACAATTAAGGACGGACAAGCTTCGTCAATTCCGTCGTGAAATTACTAAGCACAGCAGCCCCCGCGATACTTGCCGAAGTCGACATCGTGGATTTGATCAGAAGGCTGCTGCCATCGGCCAGAGTCCAGTTTTCAAAAGTAGCTGTACCACCCGCACCAAGGTCTGACACTGCGCCTTTTACATAATTGGTCGTAAAGGTCCCCGCTGGAACCACCACCGATTTCGTGGATTGCTCCATGATTTCAAGATTCGAACTCACCGGCAGCTCCGGCAGAACTGTTCCTACCTGACTACAGTTCGAGAGCCATTCCACTTTAGTGAAATTTACCTCGGCTACGTTCGGCTGAGGCAAACCCGGAATGACCGTGGTTCGTTTATTCAAGACACGAGTGTCGTTCGATTCCAGAATTTGTTCTTCATAACTTGTGGTGGACTGCTGGATGATAGTGCCATCCGCCGCTTTCGTTTCCGAAGCCACGGAGTACCCTAAGATGAGACCTGCGGGGCGTGCAGACACGTACTGCTTCCAAGATTCCTCACAGGTTTGGGGATTGGCAGGTGTGGCCGCCGTTCCGCTTCCACTTCCACTTGTTCCAGCAGTTGAACCTGTAGCAGCTGTTGAGCCACCTGTATCTGTTCCAACAGCATTCCCGCTGTCGCTTCCAGGAGTCGTTGTTTCTCCAACTACTGCAGGAGCGGGATTATCATCATTGTCATCCGAATCACTGCAGGCGTAGGCGAACGTCAGTGAGGAAGCCAATAGCAAAGCTTTTGTCCAAGGCATCATGTTCATAATCAAACCTTTATGCATAAAATCAGTCGCATTCGAGCAATTGTCCTGACTCATGCTTAACGCCTTTTGATCAGTCTGGCGAGAGAAAATCTTTACGTAAAACCCACGAAAAAACAAAAAGCCCCGAGTAATCTCGGGGCCAATAGGCATGACTTTAATTCTTAAAGATCGTCGTCATCTTCATCGTCGTAGAGTTCGTCGAGAGAGGTTTCTTCCGACTCCTCTTCATCATCATCATCGAAGTCGTCGTCCTCTTCGGCTTCTTCTTCCTTCTCTTCGACTTCTTCTTCTTCGTTTTCTTCTTTCCACTCTTCGATTTCGTCCGTGTCCATTTCTTCGACAACGTGTTCATCGGCAAGCTTCTCGGCGCGTTCTTCGAGCCAATCCTTGGCGTCGTCCTCGTTATCAAAACCCGCCTTTAGAATTTTGCCTGTCTCGATGTTATAGACTTTCCAAAGCAACGTCTTATCTCCAATCATACGGGGGACTTGAAACAAGGGCGACCATTACGAATAGGGGCACCCGAGGTACATCTACACTGGACTTTAGAGGCTATCACGCCTTCCCCAGCAGTCCGCAACTTAAGGAAAAGCTTTTTCTCTGTCAATAAAATGCCAATCAACTGTTCAGAGAGATTTCCCGAACAAGTTCAGTGGGTCACCCGTGACCCCAGGCAGGTCCTATCGACATTCCTTCGAAATTCTACCATAGGTTTTTGCCAGAGTGCTGCGCCCCAGGAATATTTTGTCAAACAATTAGCTAATTTGGATCATCAATGAAAAGCGAAGGCAACGCGTCAATATTACATCTTTGGGCTTGCTCCCGGCTCGCTAGTTTAGTAAACAACTTCTGCAGTAAGCCTTAGGAGCGAATTTCATGTTGATCGCCACATTTTTAAGCGCCTTAGCCCTCAGCTCCCCATCTGCCGACCGCTTTGCCTGCGACATCGCACCAAGCCTTGGTTCTGGCAGTTCGGACGAGGGAAAGATCGATAGCATAACGAGCCTCAACTTCGGCTGTCGTTATGAAGTTCTGAATCTCTGGGGTGTGGGCGTGAGTCCGGTCATTGGACTCGATCGTCAGCTCTGGACCGTGAATGAAAAGTCTTCATCTGTGAAAAATATTAGCAGTTACGAAACCCAGGATTTTAATTTTGGCTTTCGTCTGGACAAGGCAGTTGGCGGCAGAACGAAGATATTCTACGGCCTTCTCAGCGGTCAGGGCAAAGGCAGTCTGAGCAGCACTCAATCCACCGATCAAAGCTCTTTGAGCAGCAGCTATTCCAATCTCAAAAATAACTTCCTTCAGCAGAGCCTTGGCGCGAGCTACGGCCTTACGGAGAAACTCAGTCTGACTCTCGCCTGGCAACGCCAGACCGCGAATCAGAGTTGGTCAGTGGACTCTGGCGACATCCTGCTGCAGAACGTCGACGAAGAGAACAACCTGACTTTGACAGGCGGAACCACTGCACTCCTCGGCGGCCCCGAACCACGCTCGAAGAACCAGACGACGACCAACCTTATCCAGATCGGTCTATCGCTCAGTTTCGGGAGTTAAACCGGAACGAGCTCCGAGAGACTGCAAACGTAATTCCATTCCTTCGGGCTGAGAGGCTGAATCGACAGTCTCTGCCCCGGTTTCACCAAGGCCATATCTGCTAGTTTTGCGTCGCTTTTCAGGCTTTTCAAAGTGATTGGCTTTTTGAAACGCGCCACCGCCTTCACGTCGACCATGCACCAGCGTGACTCACCCGTCTTCAGGGACTTTTCATCAAAATAATCCGACTTGGGATCGAGCGCCGTCTTGTCTGGGTAAGCCTCTTTCACGACTTTGGCGATACCAATGATAGCTGGCTCTTCGACTCGGCTGTGATAGATAAAGACGGATTGACCGACTTTAAACTGATCGCGCATAAAATTTCGGGCCTGATAATTTCTCACACCCTCCCAACCTTCCGTCTTGCCCGGTCTCTTTAAGAGATCTTCGAAGCCAAAAGTGTCAGGCTCGGTCTTCATCAACCAGTACAAGTCCTCAGTCATCCGCTATTCCTTCTAAAAAACCTAGCTCGTTGGGTGCAAAATCGGATAAACCATAGCATTCGTCCGAATTTTTTCTCGCCAAAGGAGCCGCTAGTCATGACCAAAAAACGACTATTCATTATCGATTCGATGGCGATGGCGTTTCGCAATTTTCATGCTATTCGCGCCCTCTCAACCAGCCAAGGCGTACCTGTCAACGCAGTGTATGGAAGTCTGATGTTTTTGGCTGGCCTAATCGAGAAAGAGAAACCCGACTATTTCCTCTTTGCCACCGATAGCCAAGAGAAAACTTTCCGTCACGATATGTATGAGGCTTATAAAGCCAATCGATCCGATATGCCAGAGGATTTAGCCGCTCAAATCCCACTCCTTTATCGCTTGTTTCAAGCCTTTCAAGCACCGTTGCTCAAAGAGTCAAGTCTTGAGGCCGACGATCTCATCGGTTCACTTGTGCATCAGTTTGCGAGCGATGATCTGCACTGTTACATCGTCTCGGGTGACAAAGACTTTATGCAGCTCGTCAACGACAACGTTTCGCTCTACAGCCCTAAGAAAGGCGGCGAACTTTTTATCTGTGAGAAGGCTGGCGTCTTCGAAAAATTCGGCTGCACACCCGAGCAGGTCATCGATATCCTCGCCTTGATCGGTGACAGTTCTGATAACGTTCCTGGTGTCCCAGGTATCGGTGACAAAGGTGCGGCCAAACTTATTCAGGAGTTTGGATCGCT
>SEDW01000393.1 GCA_004193325.1 Pseudomonadota bacterium
GCCGAAACCCCCTCGAAAGATCTTCATCTGGCCATCACGGGAAGCGGCGGAGCCTACTCATTTTTAGTATCCGCACCAGCCGAAACGGAATTTTTGGAATTTTGTCAGACGAATTCTGCGACAGATTTTAAATGCTCTGCCCAGCGTCTGCGATTGACGAGCAGCGAAGTATCAAAAGGGCGAAAGGTATTTCGTAGCGAGGGGAATCAAGCTTTCAAGGCAGGCGAACGTTGGCGGGTAGAAGCCTACAATGCCAGCGACGTGGCTATTGCCCGTCGCCAGATCGAGTGGCAGCTTCCTTAAAGATCAACCCAGAGTGCAAGCTGCGGCATGATAAGAGTGTCGCCTTCATTCGGCTTCATGCTGCTCTTCACGCCATTGATTTCGCGTTTGTTGTATTCAAATTGATAGAGTCCAAGGAGTGGGCCGATGCGCACGCTGCTGACTTTGAATCCATAGCCGAGCTCCAAGATGTAGGCCGACTTGCAGAAATAGGTCGTGCTTTCATCTTCGATGTCTTTCTTGGCTCCAAGAAGTGCACTGACATGTGCCACGATCCCTTCCGGACCTGAGTAGCCGAGGGTCAAACCCGGGCCATGAAAGACGGCCGTGGATTTGCCATTAGCGTTCGGAGCGCTGATCTTCGATTCGATCTCGCCTTGCAAATACTTGAGACCCAAGCAGAATCCATTGATGCTATAACAAACACCCAAATTGATGAAGGTGTAAGTCTTTTTGTACTTGATACTGTCATGCTCGTCCGAGCTTGCCGGATATTCGCGTTTACTTCCGTCAGAGAAGTGAAAAAGCGAGAGAGATGGAGTCAAAACCTGGGCCACCGCTGCTTCAGCCTGGATCCAGAGCATGAAAGAGAAGATCACGAAAAGAAAACGAACCATAAAACACCTCCTGAGTCCTCTCCCTCTTCGGCAGTCCCTTAACCAATTTGAGTCAGGATCAGAAATGAGGCGGCTTCCGCGCTGAAAACAGTTCTCAGAGGCAAGTGCTTTGCCGCGATGCTGCAGGACATTTTCTCCCCTCCTGCCAAAAAGCCAATTTTCTCTCGTCCCCTCCCAGTCGCTTATGCTAAAGATGTAGGTTAGCCCTTTAGCTTTGAGGATGGACTTATGAGCGCCAAGCTCCATCTCCTGTCGCCAGACCAATGCATCGTCGAGGAACTGGCTTCAAACTTTCAGAATCAATCGATCGACACTTTGAGGCGAACCCTACTCGTCGTCCCGACTCAGAGATTGGGAACCGCGTTGCTCGTTCGTCTGCTCGAAAAGAAAAGTGCGATCATTCCGCCCGAGATCCTCACCCTCGAAGCACTGATTCGCGGTGCCGGGACCGGTGAAGGTGAAACCTTTTCCATTGCTCACGATGCGACGGTGGATCTGATTCTGCGGCAGCGACTCGAGGAACATCCCTACAAACATCTGAAGCTTGGGCACGAGCGCGAGCTGCGCCTGCTCTACGGCGAGCTTTACGATCATCTCCTTCGTCAGGATGGAATCGATCGTCTCAAGGCAACCATCGCTGATGATATCTATAAGAACGAGGCTCACCTCGGCAGTCTCTACGATCGGGCCGAAGAAATTTCGGCAATCCTCAACTATCTCGATGAGCGTCTGAGCGATCTTGAGCTCTTGCCACGCTCTCAGTATCTCGCCAAGGCAGCCATGGAATTGGCTCATAATTGGGCGGAAATCACCGATAAATACGAACAAATCGTCCTTATCGGCTTCACGAGTATGGCCACGAGCTGGCAGAGTCTTCTCCCCTCGGCAGCGAGCGATGAACGGGTTCATTTCTGGTTGAGTGAAGCGCCAAGGCTCTACCACAGCACCAGCCCCCTGAAAGAACTTCTCAAAAAAATCGAAGCCCTCGGCCCCGACATCATTGCCGGGCATTCGAAACCGATTCAGAAAAAATCATTCCAGTGTTTCGTTGCGCAAAATATTCGTGATGAAGTCCTATGGTCGAGACGCATCGTGGAAAAAGCCATATCCCAAGGTTTTTCGCCGGCCCGTATTGGAATTTTGGTCACGGACGAAAACCTCTACGGCACAGCTATTCGCACGATCTTTGCCGACAAGGGAATCGACTGTAACATCGCTTTGCCTGAGAGCTGGGGCGGGACGCTTGCCGGCCGCCATCTCTATGCACTTCTACAGTTCTGGAAAGAAAAACAAAACCTCGCGAGCCTCCTGGCCTGGATGGATCACCCCTTGACCAAGGCCCAGTGGGAAGAGACGAAGCTTGCCTCCCTCCGCCGCTCCATCATGCAGACCGGAGTTCCTGCGGTGCTCGATTATATGCGGGCAGAAATCAAAGAGGATCTTCGCGATGACTTCGATGATCTCTCTTCAGCCCTTCAGGCCTTGCGCATGGACCAGACTCTCAGCCTGAATGCTTGGCTTGAGCAGCTTGAACTTTATATCAACCGCTTCGATCATTGGGAGAGCTTCCCCAGTCGGGATCTTTTGCAATCGAGTCAGGAGGTATACGAGGATTTTGTGGGCTCCATGCGAGCCTTCGGGGCCGTCCAGCCGCTTATGAACGGTCAGACCTTTTGGGATCTGGTGGAAAGTCATCTCTTGAAGGGAAGCGTCCGCGGCACAGGCGAGCCCCTTGCCGGAATTCAGATTCTAAGCCTTGCCGAAGCGCGCTACTTTCCCTTCGAACTTGCGATTATCGTCGGTTGTCACGAGGGCTGTTTCCCAAAAGCGCTTCCGCAGGATGAGTTGCTCGACAATTATCTGAAAAAAATGTTAGGCCTGCCGGGTTGGGAAGTCTTGGAAGCCATGGAGGATCAGACTTTTCATCTCTTGAAATCTCGCCTTCCTCATCTCATCATGCTTCGTTCGTCGCGCCTGGGCGAAGAGATTCTCGTTCGCTCCCGCTTTACCGAAGCGCTGATTGCAAGAGAACGCACCGAGGAAATTGCGCTCGGTAATCCTCGTCATTTTGAGAAAAATGCCGACACGCCTTTAGAGGCGGAAGGACAGATAGAAAACTGGCTCGACATCAGCACGGCCCGCATGTCGGCCAGTCGACTCGATAAGCTTCTCCATTGTCCCTACAGTTTCCTCCTCGAAACACTCGGCATTCATAGCGAAGCGAACAAGACGGAAGAGTCCGATAGCAGACGCGAAGGCGAATGGCTCCACGCGGTTCTGCAAGCATTTATCACGGGCAAAGGCCCCAAGGGTAAAATTCTTGAGCCTTGGGAATCGGATGACGAACCTGAACTTTTCGAGCGTTCTTTAGACCGCATTAACTTTATCACCGATCGCATGGTTCCCTACGACCTCAAGGAATCGGCTTTGGTTCATCACCTCAAAAACCATGCCTGGCCGCGCTATTTGCAGCATCTCCTTAAGCAAATCAGGACGAATAAAAGCGTTCGGGAACACGCCTTCGGCCAGGCCCACAGTCCGGTGACGATTGAACTCCGCGGCAAATCCCGAGAGCTTCACGGCCGCATTGATGCGCTTGATTTCTCGAGTCAATGGGCCTTTGTAACCGATTACAAAAGGCGAACCATTCCAAGCCTTGACAAATCCAAGAAGGGTTTGAACGCGCAGCTGCCGCTCTACGCTATCGCTCTCAAACAAAAATCTCCGGTAAAACCCCTGCCGCCTCTGGTCCTCGGTTATTGGAACATCTATCAGGGTGTATGGACCGCTCACGGAGTCGATGACGAGCATCGCCAGCTCCTCGTTACGGAGGGCCTTTGCAGCAAGACGACACCGAGCACCGAGCAGATGACAGACGAATTGATGAAGACATGGCGTTGGCGTGAAGAGGATATTCTTGCCAAAAGCCGCTTCTATGCGGATCCCGGGCAATGTCA
>SEDW01000394.1 GCA_004193325.1 Pseudomonadota bacterium
AGCAAGCAGATGAGTTGGCTCGAAGATGGCGAACGTTACCTCGGTACAAAGATGCCTGCTTTGGAGACTTTTGCGAAATTTCGCTATACGTCTTCTCGTTGGAACCTTGAAGCTCGGTTTCCAATCGCTGAGAACAGTCTGCAGATCTTTAGTTTCGATCGAGGTGTTCTGACAAGACCCGTAATCGCCCCTCGGGTGATCAACGACAGCGCCGAGACTCTCGACTTCATCAGCAAACACTCCCTCTAATCCTTTTTGCCAAACCTCCCAGGCCCCAAGAGCCTGGGAGGTTTTATAATGAGTTTTTCTCACCGTTGATGAAGTCTTAAGCTTCTTTTGAAGCCTCCCGATCGCAAAGGTCTAATCTCAATGGAAACTCATGCTCATCAGCAAATGAGTCTGTTAATAAGCCTAAAATCCGAAATGAGGCAGGGATGGATAATCCATTCCGCTTAATTCGCAAATCCTATTACGTCTGCTCAGCCACACCTTAAAATCCCCCTCGGTCGTCCAAACAAATGTTTATAAATCTCGACGAGATAAAAATTCCGTCTATTTATTTTGTTACAAAATGTCGACGAGTCCTATGCAATCAAAATTCGAGGGATACATGGGCAAGGGAATTCTTACCGCTTTGAAAGTTGTAGCCTTGCCGCTGCTCCTGACGCTTAGCGCTTGCGACGATGTCAGCGTCTTCGTGGCCAGCGGATCCCGATCCTTCGCGATCATGAACAGCCAAAACTTAATATCCAGGTCGATTTTTCGGCTGGAATGGACCAAAGAAAAATACGCCGATCATTATGATATCCAGATAGCCAGCGATCCACTCTGCGAACATGTCGTTTCAGAAATCAAAGGATTGAAAACCACGAGTTATGATTTTGAGGCACTTGCTGACGGCAAGTACAATCTTTGCGTCTTCTCGCGGACTCAAAAAACAAAATTAGCTGCAGTAAACAACGGTCTTCCTCTCACTGTTGATCAATCCAATCCTATCGTGACCATACCCTCGCAAATACGTGACGAATCCCAACCTTTCATACCTCAAATCTCAGTTGAGGATTTAAGTGAATTCTCCATTCTATGGACGAAGGCCGCAGGTGATGGAACGGTGTCAATTTCCAATCCTCAGTCTGTCAACCCTACCCTGAGTGCCGATAAAAATGGTGTGTACGTTATCACAATTACTGTTACCGATAGCCTCGGGCACAAGGTAGAGCAGCTTTATTCCTTCGTTTGGAAAGGCAGCAGCGTTCCTGGCCTCACCTTTCAATCCCTAGCTCGATCAGGCGTTGCTAGCGACGGCTCGATCAACTTAAGCGAAAGGAACGATCCTTCGCCTATATGGATCCTTAATCAATCCGGCGCCAGCAGCATAAGTTATAGCCTTCCCCAGGCCGATCCCAGTCATGCACTGGCCTGCGACGCTTCGCAAATTTACGATGAAACTTCGATCCCCACTGCGCAAAATCTCACTGTTGAGGACAGCTATGTAATCTGTGTGAAGCTGAGCCTTGACGACGGTCAGACCGTTTATGGCAAATCGGATCCGGTGGTCCTCGATTTGACTCCCCCCACCTTTACATCGCTCGCCAATGCCAATGCTGCCATCGACGGAATCATTAATAATGCCGAGAAATTCCTCGTCAGTCCAATGTGGACTCTGGTTGGTAGTGGCTATACAGCGGCTCGTTATACATCTGCAGCCGACGATTCAGGCGGAGCCCTGATTTGCGGCAGTGCGGCTCTCTACGATCAAACTCAAATACCAGGCCCATCGAGCCTAACTGTAGATGGATCTTATGCTCTTTGCGTCGAGCTATCCGATGCAGCCGGCAACCGCGTCTACGCGAAATCTGTGCAAATCGTTCGAGCGAGCGCAGTACCAACTGTCAACGCAGGCGCAGATCAGCTTACGAAAGACCCCGTTCTCCTCAACGCAACTGCGACTGATACGACTTCGGGCATCAGCTCCTACGCCTGGAGCAAAGTATCTGGTCCCGGAACGATAAGCTTTAGCGCAGCCAGCAGTGAAGATACGACAGCTTCAGCCAGCGTCGATGGAACTTATGTCCTAAGGCTTTCGGTAACGAACTTAGACGGGAATACAGCTTGGGATGATGTGATCTTTGTTTGGGACAGTACAGCTCCCACCTCTCCCAGTAGCGTGTCTTTCGGGTCGTCGTATGCGGCATCCACCAACTTTTCCATGAGCTGGGTTACCTCTAGCGATCCCCATTTCAGCACCCACAACACCAAGATCTGCACGGCATCCGATTGCAGCACAGGCTGCATCTCCCCTTCGACATCAATCGCTTCACCAGCGACTGCCACCGGAGTCGATGGGACGAGTTATTTTGCTTGTGTCCAGGCCGTGGATTCTCTGGGCAATGCCTCTCCTTTTATTTCTTCGGGCGCATCGCTCCTGGTTGACACCTCGCCTCCACTTGCGACAACTTTGAGCATAGCAGCTGCAGCAGCGATCACATCGACAGCTTCGAATCCTTTGACGCTCGCTGCGACTGGCGCCGACCAGATGTACATTACCAACACGGCTTCTTGCACAAGTGGTGGAACCTGGGAAGCTTACGCTACTTCCAAAACCTGGACTCTCGGGCAATCCAACTCCACTGCCACCGTTTACGCAAAGTTCAGAGACAACGCCGGAAATGAATCCTCCTGCCTGTCGGATTCGATTATCCACGATAGTCAGGCTCCCACAGGACCGACCCTAAACATCAGTGGAGGCGCGACGAGCACAACGGCAACAACGGTCACACTTTCCCTCTCCGCCAGCGATAATAGCAGCATGGAAATGTTTGTGACGAACACCGCGGGCTGTGCGAGCGGAGGCAGCTGGGAATCCTACGCAACCTCTAAGAACTGGGCCCTGGCCCAAACCAATGCCACTGCAACCGTTTTTGTAAAATATCGAGACGCCGCGCTCAATGAAACAGCTTGTGTCAACGACACGATCACTCAAATCAGCGCCTCCGGCCCAAGCGGAGCATCTGTCCTCATTGAAAACGGAGCGACGACAACGGCATCGCCCAATGTCAGCTTAAATTTGAGTGTAAGCGGAGCAACGGACGTCTATATTACGAACGCCGCGGGCTGCGTAAACGGGGGCGTATGGGAAACCGTTGCGGCAACGAAAGGCTGGGTTCTATCTCTCGGAGCAACAACCACAGCGACTGTTTACGTTAAGTTTCGAGACGCCTCCATGGTCGAATCGTCCTGCGTAAGCGACTCCATAGATTTAACAAGGTCCAGCATCTTTTCTAACGGTGACTTTGAAACGGGTGACCTCAGTTCCTGGACCAATTCGATTGCGGGCAGGTGGGTCGTCGATAACAGTAACGTCGACAGTGGTTCATTCTCCGCCCACACTGTGGCGGTGGCAAACTCTTCAACGGCTTGCATTCAACAGACCGTAGACCTCAGCTCTCTGACGGGAACATTTCTAGTCACCTGGCGATGGCAGTATGATACAGAAAGTGGAGCTGACTACGCACGGTTTTTTACGGACTCAACGCAGCAATTTCAAAGATCAGGTGCGCCTGGCGTTTGGCAGGACGAATCGTATTCGCTCACGGCCGGAAGCTCCACAGTTCTGAAATGGTGTTACAGAAAAAATGCGAGTGGCCAGAGCGCAGGCGACTTCGTTCGCCTCGACGAAGTCAAAGTCCTTTCGCCTCTCCTTTATGCTCCGGTGAGTTTAAGCACAACAGCTTCGAATGCCGCTGTCGCATTAAGTATCACGCCTCCAACTGGTTCTCAAACTGGCTATTTAACAGTTCGCAGAGCATCCTCAGCGCCAAGCTTCGTGCCTGTGAATGGTACGAGCTA
>SEDW01000395.1 GCA_004193325.1 Pseudomonadota bacterium
GTCAGTTGACTCGGCTCGTTCTCATTCGATCTTGGTTCGTCTTAACAATTCATTCCGAACGGATCCTCTTCTGTCCTCTCACAAGAGTCCGAAGAGCTGGAGAAAGAATCCCAGGGATCGGTGGACTCTTCGAATGCAGGCTCTTCCACTTTTACCGGCTCAGCGACAGGAGCGAGTTTGATATTAAGCGTTTCTGAATCGTACTTCACTGAACGTTTATTGAAACGCTCAAGCTCCTTTAAACACTGATCGGGCTTACGGAGACAAGTCTTGGTAAGATTCGCAAGCTCGATCTTGTTGCTGACAATAGCTGACTGGAGCGACTCGAGCTCACTGTGTTGCTCGTCGCTAAGCTGGTACGTGCGCAGTAGCACCGAAGCACGTTCGTAGTCGCGAAGAGAGTCACGGTTTAAATCAAAAACGAGATCACGAGCATCCCGCACTTCATCGGACAAGATCGGGGCGCCTTCTTTTGAAACCAGGAATTTGCCTTCGATTGGTTCATCTTCAAACGGAGTTGTAATGAAGCGCAGTTGAGCCCAGCCCTTAGGTGTCTCAGCGGCAGCTGCATCAGGACTCATAACAAGACCCGAACTGAATCCATTGACCGGATCCTTAGCGTATTCGATCAACTTCGTCAGCATCGGGAGACATTTTTCTTCGAAATTGGAAAGATTGCAGCTCACGACTTCATTCGCCACGATTGCTGTCAACTTTTCTGGATCTCCACCGAGTTGACGAGCTGAGATCGTCACGCGCGAGTTGTTTTTGATTCGTTGGTTTAAACGACCGATTTTGCCACCGAGCTCACCGATGCTTGCAAAGCTAATGCCCGCCGAAGAATTGAAGTCTCTTTTATCTTCGCGGGTCTGAAACGTAAACTTAGCGTTAACAATCAAGGAAGCACCGTAGAC
Source organism: Pseudomonadota bacterium (assembly GCA_004193325.1). GTDB lineage: Bacteria > Bdellovibrionota_B > Oligoflexia > Oligoflexales > Oligoflexaceae > Oligoflexus. Next base: position 915 of record SEDW01000395.1, read on the forward strand.
GACTGTACTCACATATTCGTCACCGCAGAGTGTTCTGATTTCAGGCGAAACCTTTCCATTAGCTATAACGTTAGCCCGCATGAATTCATCGATGCGGAGTTCGTCGAGAACTTTGCGTTTGATCGTCACGTTATTGATCAGCGAGACCGTTGAGCTGAAATCGTCTGCCGCATTTTTCGAGGCGAAGTCGCCAGCACCTTTGATTTCAAACAGAGCGATCTTTGCACCGACGTTAAGACCGCCGCTGAAAGTCTGCAGCAAAGAATCGAAATCCAAATCATGGACGTAAGAAATTTCCGAATCAGGCGAGCCGGCCCATACGGGCGTTCCTGTCACACACTTACCTTTAAGCGTCTGCGTGAGGGAATCAAAGCCTTTACCGAGGGACGAGGGAAGGAGATCGGCTGAACCGCTGATCTCGCTTTTAACTTGAGATTGCGGACCTTCGTTCTTGCTGCAAGACGCCAACAAAACAAGGCCCGCAATGAGAGTGAATCGATTGAAGACGAGCATCAAAAACTCCGCATGGGAAAAGCTGTAATGAGAGGCGGGTGTAGACCAACTGAGGACGTATTGCAATATTGACCTAAAGACCCGGACAAAAAATTCGTAACGGGACTTGAGAACGCGACTAACAGACTGTTTGTCGATAAATGCTCTTTTTAAATGCTCCGCAATATTAGTTATTTGCATGATTTCTCAAGATTCGGTCACATCCAGCGGCTACGATACGTCAGACGATTGAGAGCTCTCTAAAGTACATGTTACTAGGAGTATGACAATCAAATGGACAAAGACGATTGGTTAGCGAAGACATTCCAGAATAAGCGTGACCACCTTACTGCAGTGGCTTATCGCATTCTGGGCTCGCATGAGGAGGCCAAGGATGCTGTTCAAGAGAGCTGGCTGCGATTGAGTCGATCAGAATCTGAGATAATTGAGAATATGGGTGGCTGGCTGACTACCGTCGTCTCGCGGATATGCCTCGATCAACTTCGCTCGCGAAAATCCAGACGGGAAACTTCATTCGACTCGGATTCCATCGATTTCGAAGCGGTCCCGACTGAAAATCTACAGGAACTGGATGAGGCTATTGGACCAGCCCTATCCATAGTGTTGGAGAGTCTCGGGCCGGCAGAACGTGTGTCTTTCGTACTCCACGACTTCTTTGATTTGTCCTTCGATGAGATAGCAGCCATCGTCGATCGCTCTCCCACTGCTGCCAGACAGCTTGCGAGTCGGGCCCGACGGCGAGTCCGAGGCCTGAGTGCCACTTCTCAAGAAGAGTCCCCAAACCAGCGTGAGATCGTCACTGCTTTTCTCACGGCCTCGCGCGAAGGCAAATTCGAAGCTTTGCTCGCATTGCTCGATCCGGACATCATTCTCCGCGCGGACCCAGCAGCAATAAAAATAACGACAGCAAACCAGAGTCGAGGAGCTCCAGCTTTCCAAAATGAAATGCGTGATGCGAAGACCATTGCCGAAACGTTTAGGGGCAAAGCCGCAGCTGCTCAACTAGCTTTCATCGACGGCTTTGAAGGAGCAACTTGGTTACAAGGATCGAAGCCTCGGGTCGCTTTTACTTTTGCAATTCGGAATGGGTTGATTATCGAAATCGGTGTAACAATGGATCCGATAAGCCTTGCTAAGCTGGACATCGAACCAATCCAATAACTTTTTTTCAATATTCTCAGGAGTGCATCGTGACTATTTTCTTGTGGATTCTTCAAGTCGGTATTTCTCTCCACACGCTCATGGGAGCGGTTTGGAAATTTAAGAACTCCGCTGAGCAAACCATGCCTTCTCTGAAGGCTATTCCCAATGGGATATGGATGGGACTGGGGGGAATAGAAATCATTTGCAGTTTGGCCCTCATTCTCCCGGCCCTTTACAAACCCTCAGGACCTTACGTTCCAATAGCCGCGGTAATCATCGCTCTGGAGATGATTACTTTTACGGGAATTCATTTTGCATCGGGTAACAGTAAACTAGGGGCGGTCATCTACTGGCTTGTGGTGGCGTTGATTTGCGGATTCATAGCTTACGGCAGATTTGTCTCGAATCCTCTAGCGCCCCATATTTGACCAACTGAGGAGAACGATAACGGAGGGAGCCTGAGGTGTATTGGCGTTCGAGCAGGATCGAACGCCAATTGCTTTGAATAAGGAGGCTAAGAATCACAAAGTGATCTTACCAACCGTAACGAGGCTTACGATCGAACTGATGGCGAGCGTTAATCGTCCTGACAGTTCCTGTCTGGGCACGCATGACGATGGAATGGGTATGAGCCCCACCTCCGATCAAGCGTACGCCTTGGAGAAGACTTCCGCGAGTTACGCCTGTAGCGACGAACATTACGTTGCCCTTGGCTAAATCATCGAGCTGATAAATCTTATTCGTGTCTGATATGCCCATGCGTAGTGCACGTGCTTTCTGCTCATCATCTTCAAAAATCAGTTTGCCTTGCATGTCTCCACCAAGACACTGGAGAGCAGCTGCAGCGATAACGCCTTCGGGTGCTCCACCGACTCCAAGCATCATATCGATACCAGCATCGCCATAGGACGTTGCAACGACAGATGACACATCTCCGTCGCTGATCAGCGTGATTCTTGCGCCAGCGGCTCGCACTTCTTTGATGATTTCCGAATGGCGATCACGATCCAGGATCATCACCATCATGTCCGAGACATCTTTTTTGAGAGCCTTGGCAACGGACTTTAGATTCCACGTTGGGCTCTTGGTAATATCGATAGCACCACGTGCCCCTGGGCCGACCGCGATTTTGTCCATATACATGTCAGGAGCTTTCAACAAAGTTCCTTTTTCACCAGCTGCAATAACGGCGATCGCTTCAGGACCACCTTTGGCCGTGATGGTGGTGCCTTCGAGTGGATCGCAGGCGATGTCGACCTGTAGGCCTTTACCGGA
>SEDW01000396.1 GCA_004193325.1 Pseudomonadota bacterium
CGTCCTGAGATGCCGTCTTTATTCATATCGAGTGGATCAGAATTTTCAAGAATAGTGGCTTCGCTAATGGAGTCGAGCAAACCCATGCCGTGCATCGGCGGAGCTAGACGACCGGATAATACTGTGTCGGCTGGCAGTGGACCATAAGCGAGATTTTCGAGACGAATTGTCGGAACGCGCAGACTCACCGAAGTGCCATCAGGATAGCCTATCAGTTTTTCAACATAATCAACTTTGACTGAAGCTTCTGGAGCTGCATCTAAGACCGAGCGATTTTGAATTTGACTGCCGTAAGCGTGAGCTTCAGCCGAGGATAGTCGCACGAGGAAACCGATAGGTTCGTCGTCACTGTTCAGAGGGGGAGCACCACGACCATCTTTAAGGTGACAGTTGGCGCAAGCGCGCGTGATGAAGAGAGGGCCAAGTCCGTCCCGACCAAGCGTCGAGGAGGGAGCAGCTACCCAGGCTTCGGTAAAGAGTGCGTCGCCAGCTTGAAACTGCAGACGTTCAATTCCGGAAAGCGTAGGGAAGGGCAAGGAAAAGGCCTGTGAGTTACTTTGAAAGACCGTCGCGATTCCACCCAGATTGAGGTCAATAGCCACATCGAGGGCTCCTAGTTTTCCAGGAGAGATCCCCAGAATGACCAGGGAGCTGAGCACGAGCAATGTCTTTCGCAATGTTCTCACAGGACCTTCTTAATACTTATTGAACTGGTAGTGTGACGCCGACTGTTTCGCCAGCTTCTTTTACCGCTGTTCCTGCATCTTGGATAGTCAAAATGGTGTCGAGGAGCATTTTGCGCTCTTCGCTGTCTTCAGGAGCGATAAGAAGAGAGTCGAAAGGTGTTGGCAAAGCTTTAGCGGCTTTCAAAGCGTCTGTAAGAGCTTTAGTTGCTTTTTTAGCTGTTGCTGCGTCGAGGACTTCGTCGATGCCTGTGCCAGTAACTGTACCGTAGTCACCAGTCCAAACGTTCAGAACGCCTTGGATGTTTTCGATAATGTCGACGTGTGTGTTGTCGCTGAAGCACGAATGCTCATCTTCTTGAGATTGGCTTTCGTATCCAACGTACATTCTTTCGCCAGCCAATTCGTCAACAAGGAGAGAAACCATACCTTTGAACACGTTGGTCAAAGTAAGTGTCGCGTCTTGTTTCGCAAAGTTAGAGCCGTAAGAAGCAGGGTTTTTAGGATCCCAAGCTGTCTTAACAACTTCGATGTGTTTTACGAGAAGACTTGTGACTGCAGTCAAGTATGTCGCGCGACGTTCAGCGTTAACGCCTGTGCCAACGACGAAGTCACTGAAAGGACGCTCGCCTGGGCCTGTAGCCGAAAGGTCTTGTCCCCAGAGGAGGAATTCAATTGCGTGGAAACCAGTAGCAACGTTCGTTTCGCTACCATTTTCGTTTGCGCCCAAAAGAACTTCTTCGTCGATGACTGGGAAGTCTTTAGCGTTGTTGATGATACCAGCTCCAGGAGCGCCAGCGACGTAGTCGATGTAGGCTTCGTCAAGCGGCCAAGCGTTGATAAGACCTTCTACGCCGTAAGCAGCGTCATCGATTGGGCCTTCATAGAAACGGAAAACTTCGGTTTGACCCCAAACTGTGCGGGAATCAAGCCATGCTTCTTTCGCAGCAGCTTGAGTCTTAGCAGAAGGAGCGGCAACGAAAGCTGAGATAGCTGTTTGGAGCTCAAGAGCTTTTGTGTAAGCGTCGCTGTAAACAACGTAAACGTTTTCAGCGTAGTGCTGAAGAGCGGCTTTAGCCTTAACTTCATCACGAGGAGCAGCAGAAAGAGTAGGGGCAGCAAGCGTTGCTGCGAGCAGGAGTGAACCAAATTTCATTTGAAGATCTCCGGATTATGCACTTTCAAAGGCGTTAGCGACCTTTGACAACTGGTTAAAACACTGGCTATCAATAATGACAATCGATGTCATTTTCAATTCAATAATCGTTCCCTGTGAAAATACTTTTTCGAAAGCATTTGCACACAGATCGAGAAGCGATTAGTCGTTGTCGCCTTGAGGCGCAAGAGGAACTGAGGTCTTCAAGATAGATGTATATTCACCCTTGAAATCACCAACCACATCTTTGATTGTCTGACGAACTTTACAGACCCAACTGTTCTGTGAAGCGTCGCAGTCTTCGCCATTTTTGGCAGCGAGAACTGTTTCGAGAGACGATTGCTCTGTCTCGGTCAGAGTAATAAGCTTGGTCACGTTTGCTTCGGTCGTTGCAGCGATTGCTGAAGCGTTGTCATTACGAAGAAGCGCACTCAAACCGCCGCTGCGTGGTTCGCCAAATCCAAAGATCAAATCCGCGATCGAACGAACGTTGGAGGTCATGGCCTGCTTTGAAAGATGGCTGAAACGAAGCTCTTCTTTGTCAGGACAAGGAGCTGGAGATTTTGGGCAGAGTTTAATGTCAGAACCAGCTACGGCTGCGAGCTTTTGGTTCTTCACTTCGAGATCGATGTAGAAGAGGTTGTTAAAAATCTCTTGGAGCGCGGATTGCTCAGCGTCCTGATTACCGATCTTGCTTGTGATGTAGTTGTTATCTTTAGTGCCCCATTGGGTGGAGAGAGTTGTCGCATTCGTAACGAGTTCCGCTGCGACCGGCTTCATGAAAGCACAGCGTGCCTCCCATTTCTTAGCCGGAGTTTGTGCTTCCCAAAGACCTTTGGTCTCGTTGCTAGCCGGACAGATACTCGTAAGACTTGCGTCGTAGAGCAGATATTCAAGAGCCTGTAGACCCTTGCGGTTGGTATTCGATGGCAAAGAATACTCTGCATCGCTCAGAGCCAGCATCGATTCTTCGTCGATTTTGCAATAGTTACTGATCTGTGGCCAACCATAGATTTTGTATTTGAGAGCCGCAGAATTTTCTGAGAGCGGACCCATTTGAAAGAGTTCAATCTGTTGCCAGAGAAGCATCGCGTCGCTGAAGCGAAGCTTAGCAGTCTCGAGAAGGGCAGGATCATAAGATCCACAGTAAGCAAGCGTCGCCTGATTCAAAGCATCTGAGGCCTTGAGAAAATCTTCAGCGCTCTTCGCGATACCATTACCGACGTTTTGCAGATACTGCGCACGCGGCAGAACCAATCCAGATCTCAAACCAAGGACTGAGCTCTCGCCTGTCGCAGGATTTGTAGGATCAACTGGAGTTGGATTTTCAGAGTTTGGCTGACTTGGCTGAGCAGTTGTTGGCTGCGTTGTCGTCACTTGCGGTGCAGGAGCACTTGAGCTTGAGGAAGAGTCACAGGCGTTGAGTGTCAAAGCCAATGCAAGAGCGGGAATATATAGATAGTTTCTCATTGTTTCTCCATCAGGTCTGAGGCGACAGGACGGATGATAATAGTTATCACTTTCAGAGACTGCAAGCGGGATCGTCCTAGATTTTCAGCATCTTTTACTTTCTTCTGAAGCCATTGAAACGCCTAAGAATTCTATTTTTCCAACTCGAGTTTGGCTGGACATTGATTTTGAGAAGAGTTATCAATATGCAATCGACTGAACCAATATTTCGAAACTGGCGTATGAAACGCCGGTCCACGATTCCTATTGAGGTACGCCAATGCTTCGACGTTTTGTTGTTCTACCCTTCCTCGCGCTGCTCTCATCCACCCTCCTGCATGCGGCTCAAACGAACAACGGCCTCGACGTCAACGACGTGACTGTGCTTTTTCCTCTCGATGCCAACGATCAACCTGTTCCTGAAATCAACTTAGGTGAAAAGGGTTTGATTACGAATCTAGTCCCAACAGGAATTTTCAGTGATCTGACAACTGTTGCCACTCAAGAATGGATCAGCGCACCCGCTGGTGCTGGCATCATGAAGATCGA
>SEDW01000397.1 GCA_004193325.1 Pseudomonadota bacterium
AGTCACCGTGAGCACAGCTGCTACGGACTGTCCCTCTGAGGCAACCCAGGCTTCCTCCGGGATCACGAATAACACTGTAACCACTCCCACCGTGGTCCCTGTAACGGAAACGTCCACAGTAGTGCCGGTTACTACCGTGACTTCGGGCAACAGCGGTTCTTCTGGTTCAATCGTCCTTGGGCCTGTGGTTGTTCTGCCTTCGAATCCCCCAGTTTTCTCAACCTATTTTGCAATCACAGCTCGCACTGCTTCGGATGCAACACTCGCCTGGCAAAGAGCGGTGGATGACCGTACGGCACCTGCCAATCTCGAATATCGTCTGGTCTATTCCCTGGATTCAACTCTCATCAATGTTGATGCTGCTCTGACTCCAGCCCCGTCTGGCGTTATTGTTGCAAACGACTGGACCCGCGATATTCTCACAGGATCGATGACAGGCCTCGCTGCATCGACGACCTATTACGCTGCGGTTTTTAGCCGGGACGACGAAGGTAAACTTGCAATGCTCGGTCCTAAGACAGTCGTCACCAATGCTCCGAATGCGCCCGTCATCGGCACACCTTTGACCTATTCGAATGTGTCTACAAATAGTCTTGATATCAACTGGGGGGCAGCTTCGGATGTCTTGACCATTCCCTCCGCTATCGAATATCGGGTCGTGCGTGCTGATGATGTGACAACGCTTCATGACCTCACAGCTGTCTCAGCGACAACGCCAGTTCCAGCCATCACAGTCGTACAGGACTGGACTCCTAACATCACAAATGTGACTGTCACGGGCTTGAGCACAGGTACCGATTACGCGTTCGCAGTGGTTGTTCGCGGAACTCCCGCTACAACAGCTCTTTATGATGCCTCGGCCATCCGCACAGCTGATGTGAATGCGCCGGTAGTTGGTTCCGATATTGTCTATTCAAACATCCTTACGACGAGTCTGACGGCGACCTGGGGTGCGGCAACAGACGATGCAACCGTAGCAAGTCATCTCGAATACAAGTTGGTGCTTGCAAGCAGCGCTAGCGCGATTGATTCCATTGCCGAGATCCAGGCTCTGGCAGCTTCCTCAGTAGCGATGGACTGGAGCCAGGGCATCACCAGCAAAGCTCTCACAGGCCTCGGTCAGGGGCAACGCTACTACTTTAACTACCTGGTCCGCGACCATTCAGGGAACATGAGCATTTCGAATCCAGTCAAGGTCGTGATGCAAGATATGGTTAGTCCAGTTATTGGGGCTAACATCACATTTTCATCAGTTGCTGAAACGTCTTTGACTGTAAATTGGGGTGTGGCCACAGACGGCACCAACACAGCCGCTGAGCTTGAATATAAGCTTGTCCGTTCGACCAACTCCGCGGCAATTGATACAGTTGCCGAAGTGGATGCGATTTTGAGTGCGGGCTCGGGTCTCGTCATGGATTGGAATGATAACGTTACGACTACACCCTCGACCGGTCTTCAGGCAAGAACCACTTATTACTATGCTTTGCTTGTCCGTGACCCTTATGGTAACAAGACTCTCTATTCTCCACGGAGTGTCTTGACTCCTGATATCACACCTCCGGCGATCGGTGCGGCGATTAACTTTACGAACAACACGACTGAGACATCTGTCACGGTCAACTGGGGTGCAGCTACTGACAATGGTTCTTTGCCTGCTAACCTTCAGTATAAATTGGTCAGTGGTCCGACGGATGCCGCAATCGATACAATCGCCGAAGCCACTGCCGCTCCTGCCTTTACTGAGATGGATTGGTCAACCAACGTCCTGGCGAAGAATATAACGGGTTTGAGCGGTTATCAGACCTATCACTACGTGGTTCTCGTTCGTGATGAGAATGGGAATGTTTCGATCTATAGCCCTGCGAGTATTATGACTCTGGATACCCAAGCGATGACCGGAGCGAATATTATCCGCGACTGGGGTAACTCCACGACTTATGATGCGACTGGTATTTTAAGTCTAACTACCCATTTCTTTAACGTGATCATGCGCGATGGTGCCGGTAACATGGCTGTTTATTCTCCATTGTCTTTCAAGACGCTAGGAACAATCTTCGCTACAAATGGAGTTTTCTACGGTGATCTAACCGCATTGGGAGAAACTCGTCCTGAGTCGGCAATCGCAAAAGCAGACTATCAATGTAACCACGATGTGAATAAGCCAAACGACAGCAAATCTTATAAAGCCATGATCGTACTCACAGGTGTGCGTGTGGCTTGCACAACAGCAAATTGCGCAACAGGTGGCGCTAGTGAACACGTGGACTGGGTCTTGAAGCCCTCGACCATCTACAAAAACCTCTTGAACCAGATCGTTGATACGACGAGCGCTATTGGACTCTTTACCTTCGATGTCTACAATGCAACGGAGGATGTCACAGGTCTAGATAATCCTATCTTCAGCGACGTTGACTACGCCTGGACTGGTATGCTGCCAAACTACACAGTAAAAGCGGCTCTTTGTCAGAACTGGTCTTCGAAGGTAAATGGGCAGGCCGGATCTGTCGGTATTTCAGGTTCCTATACGAACACAGTTCTTTCTTCAGGCAACGCTTCCTGTGCCGGCGCAAATAAACTCATCTGCGTCGAACAATAAGCAATGCGTATTGAATAATCTCAGTCTCATAAGCAAAATGAGTTCTCCCTAAACCATCCTTACTTAGGCGGGAACTCATGCAGATCCGAAACGTTCAGCTCAGCGACTCTCTAAGCATAGCCGGCCTCATGACCCAGCTCGGTTATCCTACAAGCGGAGAAGAGATGAACGAGCGATTAACTCGCTTACTCCCATTGCCAAACCATAATTCCTACGTCGCAGAATTGAGCGGTACAGTCGCAGGCTTCATAGCTCTGGACGTGAATCCCTACTACGAAAAAAATGGTTATTACGGACGTATTCTGGCCCTTGTGGTGGATGACCGATTTCGAGGGAAGAAGATCGGTCAGCAGCTTGTTGAGAAAAGCGAAGCCTGGTTCATCGAAAGAAAGGCTGGGGACGTCTTGGTCAACAGCAGCGTGAAGAGACTGGACGCTCACCGCTTTTATGAAAATCTCGGCTATGATAAGACCGGTTTTCGATTTGTCAAAAAAATATCTTTGACCCCTACGAAATTCTCGTCGTAAAAAATTCTGAGATTAAAGAGAAGATCAAGGCGATTGCGTGGAATCAGTCAGTGGTTACCGAATGCTCGCATCTCTTAGTCTTTGCAGCCTGGGACACCTACACGGCCGAACGCATCAACAAGATCTTTGACCTTGTCAATGAGCAGCGCGGCTTCAAAAACGAAGGCTGGGAAAATTACCGCCAGAGTCTTCTCAGTACCTATCCACAGCGCGATGCAGAGCTCAATTTCAACCATGCTGCAAAACAAGCCTATATCGGCTTTGGAATGGCCATTGCTGCAGCCGCTATTGAGGGTGTGGATTGTACTCCGATGGAAGGCTTCGATGCCGCGGCTCTGGATCAGATTCTCAATCTCAAGGCTAAGGGTCTTCGCAGTGCCGTTCTCTTGCCACTGGGCTATCGGGCATCGGAAGGCGACTGGCTGGCGAATCTCAAGAAGGTTCGTAACAGCCGTGAAGATTTCATCACTGAGATCAATTGATAGGAAGGTGGGCCGACGATGCGTCGGCCTTTTTCCTCCCGTATGTATATCGAAATGTTTATGGCAGAAAACACCCACCTAAAATCCCCCATCTCGCATGAATCGCTCGACTTTATCACCTATGCCTTTCAATGAAAAAAGCAAATCTCCTGAGGCCGGTATAATTTAAATCGACTAAATTTCATTCCGTATTCGTTTCTCAATTTGAGCAGTTAGAAGATTCCTGAGAATAAGCTCAGCTTTAAAAGCTTGGCTCCGAGGAGCTGTTGTCATTTGAATTTGAACTTTAAGGGAACCGTCATGAATAGACTTCTATCCGCTGTAATGATTTCGTCTTCACTTCTCCTCACAGTTGCTTGCGGCTCGGACGATAAAGACAGCTCCACCAAGGGCGAAACGCTCCGAGGTCAGTCGAGCTATAGAGAGGAAGGCAGTTATGTTGTGATGCCTGCTACCCTTGAACTGAAAGGTTCAGGGACATCATGCGGCTTCGTATTGCCTGCATCCTTCAGTTTGAATGCGATCAGCGGCGGTGATGTGGAGCTTTCCGCGAGTGTTGGTCAAGAACCGTTCATGAGAGCAAGACCGACCGAGACGCGCCTTTATCGTGGTGATGAAGAACCGAGCCGCGAATTGAGTGCTACGGTCGAAGAGAACGGTGTGCAAAAGGATATCAAAATCTTTTTTGCTGAGAATGAAGTCTCTGTCGAAGTCGTTTGTCTCTACAATTACAAAAACGCCAAATCCTCTGGCGGCGGCTGGGGCGTGAGTCCTGGTTACATCAATCGATAATTTAAAAGTTACAGATTTTGATGAAGGAGCTTCGGCTCCTTTTTTTGGTTTCTGCCAGACAATTCCCCCAGAAAAGCAATTCTTTCGCTAAGAAAATATTAATCCTCGCCCCCTGGAATCTTCTCAATAAATTCCGGCTAAAGGCCGATATGTAGGCGTAATAGAAGAGTGATTTTATTGAGATTCCAACGACGCCGGAATCTGAGGATATGGAAATGAGCAGTTCTTTTCGATACCTAGCACTATTCACGATCTTGAGTTTGCCCCTTTCAGCTTGCGCCCCACCGCCAGTATTCGACAAGAGCAAGATCTGTACGTCGAGCTCATCCACACATTGCGCCTCTAAAGATGCAACTGTCAAAGATCTTGTCATCGACAAAACTGAGCCTTCCGTTATACCCGAAACGAAGACTGACGACGGTGCAGACCAAGGCACGGCAATGCCTTTTCCTGAGACGAAGCCCCCAGCAAACGAACCCGTTACTCCCACACCAGACAAGGTCAAGGACCCGGTAGTGACTCCACCCGAATCGACCACGACTCAGTGCATAAAAGGGGAGAGCTTTACCTTTGGCAACTATCCTACGAAGTGGGATATCGAGAAGACGGGTCGAATCAAAGATGCGATGGTGAATGAAGCCGTAGTCCATGATCCAGAGAAGGGCTCAGTGCTTCAAGTGAAATATGGAAAGGGTACAACCAGTCCATCGGCCTCTCGAACGAGAGGGCTCATTCCAGGCGGCACACAGTTCATTCCCAAGTTGACCAAGACTTACGACAACGCAGTGATGAGCTACTGGCTCAAGATTCCAAAAGACTTCGATTGCGTCAAGGGCGGTAAACTCCCGGGTATCGCAAGTAACATCGAGCTCCTTTCGGGCGGCGAAACTGCAGACGGCACCAACGGCTTTAGCATGAGGCTGATGTGGCGGGAAAATTGTACAGCCGAGGTGTATGGATATCTTCCCCGAGTGGAGAATCAACATCTGATCGAGAAATACAAAGATTCTCTCACGCAGAACCCTACGACCAAAATCATCTACGGTTGGTCGATCGGACGTGGAGAATTCTCACTTCCCAAAGGCGAATGGGTCAAAGTTGAACTGACGATTAAAGTCAACGATCCGGGAGTTAAGAACGGGACGGTGAAGGTCGCTTTGAATGGTAAGCAAGTCTTTCAAAGGGATGAGATCGTTTACAGAACGAATAACAAGTTGCTCGTCGGCGCGCTCTTCTTTTCCACTTTTTTTGGTGGAAGTGACGAGAGCTACGCTGCCACAAAGGACGAGTCGCTCTCCTTCGGTGACATGATGGTCTGTCCACTTTAAGGAAAAGCGAAAAAATAATCTGGCAGTGACCGTTAGTCAATTTTCACTGCTAAATTATAGTCTTCGTCACATCTCTCATCGAACCTCCCCCTTTTCCAGAGCCATTTTTCATGGCGCTGAGTGTCTCCTGAGCCTATTGATGAAGCAGTATTCATCAATCAGGAGATCCATCAATGTCATTTCAATTCCGCTTTACTCCACTCCTCGCCCTCGGTATTGCCCTAACGCCATTTTGTGCTTTTGCTCAGGACACAGCTGTAGATCTCGGTACCCTGGGCGGAAGCTCCAGCGTTGCATTTGATATCAATGATAAGGATCAGGTGGTCGGCAATTCTTCGACGGCATCGGACGGTGTGCACGCCTTCATCTGGGAAAATGGCCAGATGAAAGATCTCGGCAAGGGTGAAGCGCACGCGATCAATGCAGAAGGTGATGTCGTGGGCTTTCGTCTCGTGCGTTTCGATGAGAAGGGTTATGAGATCGATGGCATTCTTTATCAGGGCGGTAAGGAGTTTGCACTTGAACCTTTGCCAGGACATACCAGTACCGCCGCTTACGATATTAACGATTCAGGCCAAATCGTTGGTTTGAGTGATCAATCTGCTGTTGTCTGGAACAATTTGGTTCCGACAGATCTCGGCTCGCTCGGAGGCGGGGAGACCATTGCCAAGGCAATCAACAACGCAGGCTGGATCGTTGGTGCGAGCAAGACTGTGGATGGCGTTTTCCACGCTTTTCTTTGGCGCGATGGTGTGATGGAAGATATCGGCAGCCTCGGCGGCAGAACGATCGCTCATGACATTAATGATAAAGGGCAGATCGTCGGCGAGAGCGGCGGTAAAAGTTTTAT
>SEDW01000398.1 GCA_004193325.1 Pseudomonadota bacterium
AAGGATAGATAAGGGTCTGATCGGAATCCTTTTGGGAGCCCTTAATGATTCCTTTTAAACAATCCATTTATTGGTCAAAACCTGGAGAATAACATAGGTTTAGCCTCCTACACAGAGTCAGCCATGCTTGGCTCCCTGGCTATTTTCCGCGTATCTAAAGAGATTCCAATGGCTTTGGTAAGAATCTCGAAGAATTCTACGGGAAATTGGCCCATCGACGCCGGCAGGAAATTTGTTTAAGTTTGCCTCAGACCCTTACGTAAGGAAGATCCATGTCTCAGTTCGCCCGAGAAATAACGGATGCTCAGTTTGAAGATACGGTTCTGAATAGCGAAGGAGTGGTTCTGGTCGACTTCTGGGCGCCCTGGTGCGGTCCCTGTAAAGCCATCGCTCCTTTCATCGAAAAGATCGCTCAGGAGTTTAAGGGCGACGTTGATGTGGTTAAAGTGAATATCGATTCGAACAGCGAATTTTCCACCCGCCTCGGTGTGCGATCGATTCCGACTCTGATCGTTTTTCGCAAGGGTGAGATTGTCAAAGAGATGGTGGGTTCGCCGGATCCTCAAGGCCTCGTTGATCTCTTGGAACAGACGCTCGATATTGAAGCCTGAACCTGAACGATCGATAAAGAAAAGCCTCGCAGCCTTGAATGGGCTGCGAGGCTTTTCTTTTATCCGGCTCGAGATTACTGACAGACTTTATCAGTAGCTTGGAAGTCCGCAACGAGCGAAGAGTAATCACTAAACCCTGTACCGCCTTCGAGGTCAGCAGCAAGATCATGGTAGTAGGTACCAACGGCTGGAATTCCGGCCTGAGCATAGGCAGCAACATCTGTTGCCTTGTTGCCGATGCCAAAATCAGGAACGATTCCAGTTTGCGCGATGAGAAGGTCCAGCTCTTTGAGTTTAAAGGCCGTGGCCGGGGCTCCGTTGGCTCCGACTTTCGAATCGGTAGTACGAATTGTTCCAATGGGAAAGCCTTGAGCCGTCAACCATTTGCGAGTCTCAGTCCCGAGCCACTCAGGGCGGGCGGTGAGATAGAGGATGTGGTAGCCCTTGGCGACCAGAGCACGGATTGCTGCAACCGAATTCGCTCGGGCTGGCGCTTCGCCGCCCAAAACGTCGACCGCTGCTGCGAGCTCACTTTCGGTCAAGGTGCCGTCGATATCCGCGACTGCGATTTTCTGTCTAGGATCGACGACAGTGATATAGAGTTCGGTCATGCTGTTGTCGCCTTGAACGACGAGAACAACACGGTGACGGCCGATGGGAAGATCCTTAATGCCGAGTGTGGCAAGGTTCACGTAGATGCGTCCGCCGGAATCCTCGACTCCATCGACCGGATTGTTCTCACCGTCGTTGCTCGTGAAACCGTAGCCGATTTTTTTCATCGGGCTATTGCAGCCTTGAGACAGGTAGATATCGATGTTCTCATGATGCAAATCAGAATCGAGCAGACCGTAAGTGAACTTGGCTTGAATCCAGACCGGTGCTCCGGGTGTGACGATGATATCGCGACCGCGGTGCAGAGGTTTGCCAAGTTTGGTCAGTATCTTATTATAAAAGCCGTTAAAGCCTTTGGCCTTAGCGAGTGTGGGAAGGGCTTGGTTACAGGCAGCTGTGATCTGACAGGCTGGCAGAGAGCCTGATTCAGCTGAAGAAAGGGATTGTTCTTCGGATCCATTGCCGCAGGCAACGTTAAGTCCGATTGTCAAAAGCAGGGCGGAAATCAGCTTTGCGTTTCGAATCATCTCTGTCCGTACCTCAATTAGAAATTATCTTCCCCCGTGCATATTCCATGAAATGAAGGACTGCAAAGCGTTTCTTTTCCACCAGTTCTCTGTGCGCTGAAAATGGTCCTTTGAATTCAAGGTCATCAGCGGCTTCGATTCGAAATAGAGTTCCAAAGAAATCATTTTTAACAGTCGAAAAAGGTAAGCCAACCCTTCCCCAAGCACGAAGAATTTTAAAGATGAAGGCTGAAATAAGCGGGCAAATTGAGAAGGCATCACCGCTTGGTGATGCCTCGAGATGAACTGAAAATGAAGATTTGTAAGAGCAAGCTCAGTTCACAGGATAGTCGGTAAAACCTTTTGGACCCGGAGTATAAAAGGTTGTCTGGTCGGCTGGAGTCAGAGGCGCGTCTTCAAGCATTTTGCTGACGAGTCTTGGATTCGAGATAAAAGGCCGACCGAAAGCCACGATATCACCTCTTTTGGCTTCTAGGTCCGCTTCGGCTTTCTCCTTATCATAGCCGCCTGAGAGGATGTAGGTGCCCTTGAAATTTTCGCGGATGACTTTTTTAACGCTGTCTGGCACGGCCGGGGCGCCCATCGAGGAGTGATCGACGACGTGAATGTAGACGATGCCGAGTTTATTCAATTCCTTGGCAAGATATTCATAGAGACGATCCATTTCCGCATCGGGTTGAGTCGAGTTGAAAGCACCGTAGGGTGAGAGACGGATCCCGACTTTTTCCGGACCGATTTTCTTTGCCATCTGTCTGGCTATTTCGATTGGAAAACGCGCGCGATTTTCAATCGTGCCGCCCCAGCGATCGGTTCTCTGGTTGGAAGCCGTGTTGAGAAACTGATCGACGAGATAACCGTTAGCGCCATGAATCTCGACACCATCAAAACCCGATTTCACTGCGAGTTCAGCCGATTTTACAAATTCGTGGATGGTATCTTCGATGTCTTTTTCACTCATCGCTTCGGGAACTGGAGCCGGCTGATTGCCTTTGGTATCAGTCCAGATGTCCTGACCGAGAGCGATTGCCGAAGGTGCAATGATCTTGGCTTTCGCGGGTAGATTGTCGGGATGTGAGGCGCGTCCGCAATGCATGAGCTGAACAAAGATATGGGATTTGCCGGCATGAACTTTGTTGGTGACCGCGTGCCAGGCCTTTACATGTTCTTCATTAAAGAGTCCCGGAATGCGTGCATAACCAAGGCCGTTAGCAGAGGGTGATGTGCCTTCGGTGATGATCAAACCAGCTTCCGCACGTTGGCCATAGTATTCGGCAACAAGGTGGTCCGGTACATTATTCGGAGAGCGATTGCGTGTCATAGGAGCCATGACAACACGGTTTTTGATTGTGAGAGATCCAAGTTTGTAGGAATCAAAAAGGATAGTCTTTGGCATACGATCTCCTTAGTCGATGGAAATATCGACTTAGGAGATGGAGTATGAGACCGATCGGTTCTGGAAGTCAACCCGTGCGAAGGACCGCATCTCAAGGGAAATGCTCGGAAAACGTAGGGCAAATGCGTGAAAACGAGTATTTCGGAAAGAGTTGACTCAAGGTTCAGCGTTGGCCGACAGCTTTCATGCAGAGGGCAAGACATTCTTCGGCTGTACTCACCGTTCCAAACTGTGTGGAACTCTCCACAAAGCAGCTCATTACCCTATCCACGACGAGCGAGCAGTCCGGACCGCTAGGGGCTCGGTTGATGATCTTATTGATCAGCTCGACTGCAGCCGCTCCTTCATTTACTGTTCGCATGCTGACCGTTGGTACAAGACCAAAATAGCCAAATGACCTTAGATTCCAGTCTAAAGGATGGTTGGGCAATGCTCCAGGTGCAGGAAATGCGGTGATTCCCCGCGGCACGGATGCGGACACGCCGTCCACTTTAGACGAGAAGCCATATTCCCCGGAGAGACGAACTCCAGTGGCTGCATGACAGCTGATGCAGTCGCTGGTATTGCGATCACTCAGGCTCGGATTTTCGAGCGTGTGAATCACTTTATCTGTAGCAGCAATGAAAGTGCCGAGGTCGGTCTGAGGTCCGGCGAAGAATGGTGCAAGACTTAAATCCTTGTCGATCGCAGC
>SEDW01000399.1 GCA_004193325.1 Pseudomonadota bacterium
CCGTTTCAAGTCGAATCTTCTTTATCCAGGCGGTGCCGGCAATTATTGGAGCGGCGCTCCTCCTTGCCGGCCTCTGATCTCGGTTAAGGTTTGGTTCCGAGATGGCGACGGAAGAACTCGAGAGTTCTTTCGAAACGTCTGGAATCGAGTGCCTCATCCGCTACGATGTGAGTCATCCCCATGAGAGGAAGAAACTCATAGGGAAGCGCCTGCCGCTCCATCTCATCCACCAATTTCAGCGAATTGAAGAAGAAAACATTGTCATCGCCAGTTCCGTGAATGAGGAGCAGGGGACGAGGCGATTTTTTTGCTTTCTCGCTCTTAACGAGCGGCAGTATCGAAGCCGATTCATAGGCTTCCTTATCCGTGGTGGGCAGACCGAGATAACGCTCGGTGTAAGCCGTATCATAATCGAGCCAGTCGACTGGAGGAGCACCCGCTACACCGGCCTTATAAACGTCTGGACGGGCGAGCACGGCGTAAGCGGTGAAGTAGCCGCCGTAAGACCAGCCGAAGACTCCGATACGATTTTCATCGAGTTCCGGAAACTGTTTGCAAAGCAGTTTTAAAATCTCTGCGTGTTCGTTGACGGGAAGACTGCCGAACTTGCGGGAAATCGCCTTTTCCCATTCGCGTCCGCGGTCAGGAGTGCCTCGGGTATCCATGCGAACGATGATCGCATCCATCGCATCGGCCATGACCTGATCCTCGAGATAGGCACGTCCAGAAGCGCGAACCATCAAACTGCTTGGTCCACCGTAGGCACGTTCGAGTACGGGATACTTCTTCCCTTTCACAAAATTACTTGGCCTTACAATCGCCGTTTGAACCTGATCCGGACCGATGGTCTGAAGACTCACGTTGGCCTTGAGAACTGGCTCGGCCGCAGCGCTTGGAATAATCTTTTCCGCTTTGCCATCGATGCTTCGGAGGTAAGTCTTATCCGATCCATCGACTGAGGTCTCACGCGCTACGTAAAGACCGTATTCGAATTTTGAGTTGGCTGAGACGGTCTCCTTGCCTTCGGCGCCCACAGTCTTAAAGCTGCCATCATTCAAATTGATCCGGATGAGAGAGGCGTGCGAACCGTCGACGGCAACTTCGACAAAAACGCTTTTAGAATCCTCGCTGACGCCTTGGATGTCTTTAACCTGAAGCTTCGGCAAGACAAAGGAAGTGAGGAGCTTGCCATTGACGTCACGATGCTCGAGCTGTCTTGAGCCACTGGCATCCGACAGCCATAAAAAGCCCTGCCCATCGGCTAGCCAGATGGGAATGCTGTTGTGAACCTCGACCCAGGCCTTGTCCTCTTCGCGAAGAATAATTTTGGTCTTGCCCGTCTTGGGATCGGCAGACACGAGGCGCGCTTTATTTTGCAGGCGATTCAAGAGAAGGAAGGTGGGTGGGCCGTTTTTGGTCCAGCGAACCGTACTCACATACTCGAACTCTTCACTCCCAAAATCAATCCAGGTCGTGGCACCACCAGAAGCTGAAACAAATCCAAAGCGAGTCTTGGCGTTAACCTTACCCGGACGCGGATAGAAAGGTCTTTGAGGCTCGGCATCGGGACGGAAAGGGTCGGCGATGGAGAGACGTTCCACTCGGCTTTGATCCACTTCTTCGTAGAGAAGCGTCTTGCTATCAGGAGACCACCAGAAGCCATCCGTTCTCTCAAGTTCTTCCTGG
The DNA here is from genome assembly GCA_004193325.1 of Pseudomonadota bacterium. Lineage (GTDB taxonomy): Bacteria > Bdellovibrionota_B > Oligoflexia > Oligoflexales > Oligoflexaceae > Oligoflexus. The sequence goes on from SEDW01000399.1 coordinate 1,687, forward strand.
GCGATAAATTCGGCTACACCGAAACTCTTTTCTTCGCTGCCACCTTTGGTCAACGCTTTGACCGCACCACCAGCCAGAGCGGTGACGTAGAGGTTACTTTCCCTCACAAAGGCAACTTTTGCAGCGTCGGCTGACATCTTGGGACTAAAGATTGATCCCTTACCCTTGGCAATCTCGCTGGCTTTTTTAAGCTCAGTATCCCAGACGAAGAGTTTGCCCTTCAGCGGCGTGAGGATGTAACGGCCGCTCGGGTCACTGGCAAAAAAATTGATGCCGCTCGTCATCAGGCGGAGACGCTCTCTGAGCGCTCTTTCTTCTGCCGATACTGGGCCTTCGCCAGCCGACAGCATATCCGCGTCGAGGAGTTTGCTCTCACTGCCATCTTTGATGTTGAAGGCGTAGACAGCAGCGGCCGTCGATGGAGGAGTTGTTTTCTGATAAAGAACTCTCGAACCATCATTTAAAATTTTGAAATTGAAAGGAGCTCCGAGACGAAAGTTTCGAGTCGCACGAAGCTGCTGCCGAAGATCCTGCCAGCTGGCAACCTTTTCAGTCTTCGGGGCATCGGCTGCGAAAGCTGGCGCTTCGAGACTCACGAGCGAGGCCGCAAGGCTTATCTTGATCAGCATGCGTTTTATCGTCACAAACTCGCGATGGAGGTGTTTACCGGTCATTTTTACTCCGAATCGAAAAAAACCTTGAGGAAACGTGAAGATGCCAAAGTCCGTCCGAAACGGCAAGCTGGCTTCGATCTTGACAAGATTGCAGACAATACCGAATCTGTCTGGACGAGGTGGAGGCCATTATGAATTTCATCGTTCAAAGTTTGATTCAGGATCTCGAAAACATGGGCCGTTTTCCTGGCGCCGTATCGACTCAGGAATGGGAAGAAAAGTGGAAAGTTCTTAAGGAACTGAAACCGGCTGAATACGAGGCGGTGAAAGAAGCTTGCACGGAAGGCTTTCGTCAGCACGCATGGACCATGGTTGAAAGGCACGATCCTGATCCGGCCAAGACTCAGAGAGGCTCGGCCTTCGAGGGTCTATTCAAAATATAAATCAGCTCGCGCCACGCCCATTAGACTTGAAAAGACTAAGGCTTCCTGACATTGTAAGAGAACTCTTTTGCAGCATCAGGAAGGATTTTATGAAGATCGACCGACGTCGTTTCCTTGTCACATCCGGCGTAAGCGGCGGACTCTTCCTCACATCATGTAAAACCACCTCTTCGAGCCTCAAGGGCGAAGGCAGTGACCTCCTCGTGAGGCGCCGCTGGGATCCCGAAGCGGAAGACGAGGTGAAATCCAAATTTATCAAAGCGATCGACTGGCTCAAAGCGAACGATGACAAAACCTTTGACGAAGGCGATCCGCGCTCTTATTTAAGCTACAAAAAAATCGTGGCGGCCCATCAAAAATCCTGTAAGCACGGCGACTGGTTTATCTTTCCCTGGCATCGCCTCTATCTCGCCTATTTTGAAAATGCCTGTCGCTACGCACTGCAGGATGCGAGCTTTTCCGTCCCCTATTGGGATTGGACTGCGGATCGCCGTATTCCCGAGGAGTTCTTTCATAATCCTCTACTCATGGCGAATCGCAAAATCAAGGAGGAAGAGGAAATTCCCGAGGAATTTGTGGCCCCGAAAGTGATCGAGGACATCCTTGCGTCGGATAACTTCACCAATGTTCATTCCCGCGGTCCTCGCCTCTTTAATATTCGCGGCGGAATAAACAGCGGAGCCTTTGAGCGCGGTCCCCATAACGGCGTTCACAACAGCATCGGCGGGACCATGTCGAATCCTTTCGATTCGCCGCAGGATCCGATCTTCTGGCTTCATCACTGCAACATCGATCGCATCTGGGCGAGCTGGCAGCAGAGACACCCCGATAAGGTCTTGCCCTACACCAAAGAGGACGATAAAACCACGATCATCAAGCCTGCTGAAGGCGCGGCGCAGCTTGATGTGAAATCCTTGATCGCGCCGCCTCGATTCGTGATTGATACAACGCCCTGGGAGGACAATGTTCTCGAACTCGTAGAAACTGAGGGCAAGACCAAAGGGAGCGAAAACACCGTTCTTCGCACACTGCCTCAGTCCAATTTTAATCGGGACATGGCTGGCAAGGCAAA
>SEDW01000400.1 GCA_004193325.1 Pseudomonadota bacterium
TTGAGACTCACACTGTTTACGCAGTGGCGAACATTTTTGGGCGTCATGCCCTCGCCTTCGAAGACGTGACCCAAGTGGGCTTTGCACTTTGCGCAAACGATCTCGATACGACGGCCGTCGGCGTCCGGATTTCTTTGCACAGCTCCAGGAACTTCGTCATCGAAGCTCGGCCAGCCGCAGTGCGAAGAAAACTTGTCAGTACTATGATAGAGGAGGGAATTACAACGTTTGCAGAGGTAATCGCCAGGCTCATCGGTTTGTGTGTAAAGACCAGAAAACGCCGGCTCAGTGCCCTTGTCTTCAATGACATGTCGTTCGAAAGGAGTCAATTCGCTCATGCTAGCTCCGGAAAAAAGGGTCTGTCCTAGCTTTAAGCTCCAGGGAATTCCAATGCAAGACCTTTAGCCTCGTTTTTGGCCTCCGTTGAGTCCTAAAGCACCCTATTCCCACTCTATGCTTTTCTATCTAAGGATTGTATGAATAAGGACCTTTCGGTCTCTAAAAACACGAAAGCCAGGCACTGGGCCTGGCTTTCAAGATGTTCTCAAATTCTGACTCAGCGCACCTTGCTTTTGACTGGGGCACTCGCCATCTTCAGGATGACTGCTTCGCCGGGACTGTCGACAAAAGCCTCGCTATGGACGATACGGCCCGAGGCCATCACAAGAGCTTTCAGATTGCTGCCGCTGTGGCTCCAGAATTCCCATTGACCGTTGCCGACGGGATGGGCCTGAAAGCCCGCGACGAAGACATCAGCATTCGCGGGGATCACTCCAAGAATCCGGACTCTCTTTAAAGCCCAGCCTGCGAGAGGTGGCGCTTCTTTTAAGGACTCCGTACTGACCATACAACGTGTTCTTTGACGAACGGCCTCGCAGGGTTGAGTTCGGCCTGCTTTCATCTTCCAACGGCGACCGTTGTCGGATTGAGCGGACATCGCTATCGGGAATTTTTCGCCGGACGTGTCGGTCACGAGACTACCGGGTTTGAGTCGCCAGAAATCTTTGGTCTGACCCGTTTCATCAATGTACCAGTTGCCGTTTTCCTTAAAGGCCCAGTAAGTCTTCTTCATGTGCAGACGAAGGAGCGAGGAAAGTGCGCGACCGGTTTCTTCATAGGATTTAGCAAAACCAGCGATGAAAGAGGATTTTTCACTCTGACCGAATGGCGATTTCCATTCGATATCAGCGCGAATATAACCAACTTGTTCGCCGTTCGAAACGTAGGAGAGTGCAAGCTTCCATGGAGACGTTTTATCAACGGTCAAACCGAGGGTTTGCAAGTCATTAACAAGGACTGGAACGATGCGCTCACGCACAACATCCTGCTGACGCTTGTCCATAAGATTACCGGCTTTCGCCTGAGCTGCTGAGCTCGTGACATTGATGCGGTTCAAACCATCATCAAAGTAGATACCAAGCGAGCCGTCGTTGGTGTCTGAAAGTTCGTTGTCATAGGAGTTGCGATCGTTGTTCGTGTCTTGAACGTCAAATCTTTCGATGTCTTTCTTTGCGGCCGGTGCGGGAGCCGGTTCTTCCTTAGCAATCGCCTTCGCCGCAGCCTTGGCGGGAGCATGAGGATTGGTCATGGAAATAGCGACCTGCAATTCGATGTCTTGCTTCTCGCCTTTACGCTTTGGCACTGAGGCGGTCTTGGTTCCGCTCAACAGACCCTTCTTGTCGAGATCGATCTTGACGTCGTCGCCTGGATTGAGTTGAAGATAGCGGCGCCATTCTCCAAAGCTGTCGGTGACACCCATTTTCTTTTCGTTAACGATTACGTCTGCAGCGGTCACGGGATGGCCGCTGCCTTCGAGAGCGCGGATCTCGAGGAGGACGTATGGCGCCTGCGCATCGCTTCTTCTCATATACCCGAAAAGGCCAAAGCCGCCGAGTACAAAGCCCAGAAAGGCCAAGGCGAGGAGTATGCTTTGAGTCGGCAATACATTCCGAGTCCTTTGAGGCCTTGGAATTTTGATTTTGTTTTCTTTCACGCGTGCGCTCGGCTGAGGCGGCACAACGTTCGCCCGGGTTCTCGCGGCTTCGGGCTGCGGAAACAGCTCGTGCACGGGAATGCGTCTCACTGGAATTTGCGTAGGTCTGGGCTTGGACTTCACCTGAAGCTCCTGAATAGCGATAGCGCGCGATCATTTGGTCTTATCATCAGTCTAGGATCAGCAAATGCGGAAAAAAATGGGCAGCTTTTTCCTGAGCGGGAGGCCAGGGCTGGAGCGGGCTACAGTGATGGATTTAACGGCCGTCGAGCAGTTTTGAGTCGGCAAACTTTGCCCAAAATCTTATGGCTCAAGGCTTTGGCGAGATTTGCGCCTATGATCCTTTTCGATGATGATCCTCTACTGCCTTTTTGAAGAGCGGACCTTGAATTCCGGCTTAATGGCGCCAAAGGGAGGTATTCAGAAAAAAGTCCAAACTAGCTCTTCAGATCGATTGCCTCTGAGTGGTACAATCAAGCGACAAGTAATAGATTTCAAGGAGATATGGGACCTATGCGAATCCTTTCTCGAACAGTTGCCCTCCTTGCAGTGAGTGGCTGTATGAGCAATACCGCCAGGGTCGATAAAAATATTGCCCCATCCGAAGGCGAAGTGAGTTCGGTCGCAAGCCCTATCGTCGAAGAGTCGAATTCAGAGGCACCCGCTAAAGTCGAGGCGCCTTTAAATGTTAAAGCTGCAGGTGAAGTCGCTCCAGTTGCTCAAGAGGCCAACAGCGAATGTGATGCTTTGAAAAAAGACATCACCCTCCCCTACTTCATAAAAGAGACCTCGGCTTTGGTGGTCGGAATCGATCAGATCTGCAAAGAAAACAAAGAGACGAACAATCATGCTCTCTCGCTTAACATGTCGGTAATCGGCGTGGCCTGCACAGGTTCACCCGGATTTATCACACGTAAGGGTCATTCGAATCAGAATTGGGAAGTGGTTTCTTTTGGAATGGATTTGGGCTGCAATATGCATCCATCGGAAGAGATTAAGACTGCGGGTAAAAAGAAGTTGGGGATGGATAGTGATCCACGCATCGTCTCCTTTGTCCCGATGATGATCGAGTACTGGGAGTTCGAAAATAATAATGATGCCGGACTCGGTTCGATGCCGACTCTCACAGCGTCAGGCGGTGGAGCAGCTCAGTGGAAGAAAGACTCGACTAAAAACGCGGGTTTCCCCATCAAACTCTACGGCCATTCCTCGACTCTCGCAAAAGATCAGGCGGTCTATGAAGCGCGCGCGGTTCTCATGCCGCGTTCGAATCAAAGACAATTTCAGGTCGTCGTTCAAGAGATGAAACTCCTGTCGGATGATGAACTCAAACTTGCTTTGGATCGCTGTCTGTCGAAAACAAATTCACGTGCCGCGTGTACGGATGCCTTTGAAAATCAGTGATGCTCCTGGAAGGCGGCAGTGGGGATTATCCACACTGCCGCACCGATAAACATCACGGCGAAGTTTTAACATTCGCCATATTAGGTATTAGATGAGCTTCAAAGCCAGCTCAGGGACTGCACTCGCTTGGCTGAGTACCGCACTGCCGGCCTGAGCCAGGATACGGTTCTGAGTAAACTCTGCAGTCACGGCTGCAAAGTCAACGTCGCGAATACGGCTTCGGCTGGTCGACATGTTTTCGACCTGAACACCGAGGTTATTGATAGTCGAACCCAATCGACTTTGTTTTGCACCGAGCATCGCGCGGTTACCGGCGATTTTCTTAATTGCGCTATCGATCACGCCCAGTTTGTCGGCTGCATCCTGACGATCAAAGTCACCGTCCTCTGTTTCCGGACCAATCGCAGCACCACCCGT
>SEDW01000401.1 GCA_004193325.1 Pseudomonadota bacterium
AATGTAAAATCGTGGAGGGCCGAAAGGCTCAGCGCGATATCACGATGCAAATTTTCGATAGTCTCGAAAATCTGGAAAGCAGGTATCATGCAGCTTGGCAATGATATCGTTGATCTCAAGGTCGACACGGAGATTCATCCGCGTTTTCTGCAGCGCATTCTACATCCTGAGGAGTGGGAGCGTTACCCGGGCATTGCGCAAGATCCAGTTTTAGTCTGGACACTCTGGGCCGCGAAGGAATCCGCGTTCAAAGCCTATCGCCAAAGCAATCGGCGATTCTTTATTCCATCTCGTTGGAATGTGGATCTCGAGACGTCTCAGGTGCAGTTTGAAACGCAGCGCTGGTTACTCAACGTCGTTAAGAGCGATGAGGCAGTGCTTGCGACCTCGGTATCGAATCCTCTGCCCTTCGTCAGTGAATTGCGTTCTGGGACGCGGGAACTCAGTCCCAGGGAACAATCGGAGATGGCACGAAAGGTCTTGAGCGAACTTCTCGAGCGCCACGCCGAGGGGTCGATTTACCACAAAGACGAAAGCGGCGTTCCCCGCCTCCACTATCAGGGCAAAGCGCTACCGTTTTCGATGAGTCATCACGGACGCCATGTCCATGTTTGCCTGGCTCTACCCAATCCTCTTCTCCATTAGGAACGGCCTGGCTGCACGCGCACCCTTCCCATACGGGAAATGGTAAAATGAAGCGTAATCGGGCGGCAGCATACCTGACAATCCTCGATATAGTTCTGATCCCCCGCTGAGAGATCAAAAAAGGTGATAAAGCTTTCGCCACACCACGGACAATTTACGGTGATGGGTTCTTCCATGCCTGCACTCCTTGAGTTCCTTGCGCTTTCGGAATCGCTCCGTTAAACTGCGAGCCTTGATTTTAGTGCCAGGAGCCGCGAAAAGTCAGCTACTTCCCTGCATCTTCTACGGAATGGCTGTAGAATTTAAGCTCCGGACACGACTATAGGAGTGCCTCTATGACACACGAAATATTGAGCCCAGAAGAGCTGGCGCTCATCGCGGAAGAGGAAACTCTCTGCGAGAACGTGATTAAGTCCATCAGGCAGGTCCATGCAAGTCGTCGTCCTCTGCAGGATTCGGCCGGGGAGAGGCTCGAGCTTTTACGCGAGGAGGCTTCGACTGCGAAGAGCGCCGACCTTCCCGCCCTCTTCGACCAGATGAATACGCAGCGCGCGATTCTCGGCCTTCGTAAAGACGAGCCACTGCCTGATCCGCGTTCGCCCTACTTTGCTCATCTCTGTCTCGAGGAAAAGGGCAAACGTCGCGACGTGCTCCTCGGACACTTGAGCTTTCTACAATTCCGAAAAAATCCCGTGATCGATTGGAAACATGCTCCAGTCTCACGCATCTTTTTCAACTATCGTGAAGGCGAAGACTACGAGGAAGAATTTCCGGGTCGTATTGCGCAAGGCGTTGTTATCAAGCGCCGGGTTTTGACGATTCATAATGGAGAACTCCTTCGGATTCACGCGGGCGGCAAGAGCTATCGGAAGACTCCAACCGGCGAATGGACGAGTGACAAAGGCTTTAGCCCAAGTCTTTCCGGTGGCGCAGGTAGCGCAAATCGCACGCTCCAGAGCGGCCTCGGACTCACGAACACTCCAGCTCCGGAAGTCTCGGCATTGCTCGATCCGGATCAGTTCCGTCTCTTGACGGCTGACTATGATGATCCTTTGCTTGTTCTCGGCGGCGCAGGTTGCGGTAAGACGACGATTGCCCTGCATCGTATCGCTTATTTGCGCTTTAAAGATCCTGAGCACTTTCCTTCAAACAAAATTCTCGTCGTTGTTCCGGAAGAGGGTCTCGTTCGTCTTTCGAAAAAACTCCTGGGCACCCTCGGCTTGAGTGACGTCGAAGTCAAAACCTTTGATGATTGGGTCGAAGTTCAGGCGCGAAAGCTGCTGAGAAATCTACCGCAACGGGTCTGCACCTATGTGCCTGCCAACGTCAGTAGAGTCAAACGCCATCCTTCGATTCTCAGCGTCTTCCCGGAGATTGTCAGACGGCAGATGGAAGAAATTCTTCGCAGCGCGGCGAAGTTTCTACCAGGAACTCCCTCCCTCGCGGAGATACTACGGGATCGTACTGATCTCTCCATGGGAGATCGATTTGATCTGGCTGAGAAGAATCTTCTCGATGAAATCGAAGCGGAAGCCGCGCATACCGCTCCGATGCGAACTGCGGCGGTAAAAAAATTCTTCATGGAGAGAAGAAAGCGTTACCTCAACACCACGGGCGATCGTTCCGATCTCTTCACGAATCTCGAAGTTCTTGAGAAGATCGCGGAAGAATCTCAGGGCGTGATCACAGCAGCCATGATTAAAGACGTGATCAGTCACGCGCTTGATCAGTTGGGTGAACGTCCGGAAGATGCTTATAGCGGTTATGAGAGGGATGCCCTCGAAACCGTCGACGGCAAGAGTCTGATCGATGACGAAGCGGAACAGACGATTTCCGGCACGATCGATTCGGAGGACTTTGCCATTCTCCTCGAACTCCAGGCTTATAAAATCGGCAAACAGGACCACTCGGTAGCGAAGCTCAAGAAATATTCGCACATGGTCATCGACGAAGCCCAGGATCTCGCATCCGTCGAACTCAAGGCTCTAAGCCGTGCGCTCGACGACGATGCCGCCATCACCATCGCGGGTGATGCAGCACAGCAAATCGATCCGACCCATAGCTTTGAATCTTGGGAACGAGTTCTGGACACCTTGAATCAGCCTCGGGTCTACGCGAACTATCTGACGACGACCTATCGTTCGCCTCGGACTATCGCAGCCTTTGCCCATGGCGTCCTCGGACCGATCGCGCCGGCGAATCCACCCGACGCTGTGCGTGAGGGATTGCCCGTCGCAAGGACTATCTTCCCCAACGAAGGCCAGATGGTGGTCTTCCTCAACGAGACTCTGACTCAGCTCATGCTCGACGAGCCCCTTGCGTCGGTCGCAGTCTTGACCAAGACTCCAGAATACGCGTTGAGCCTTTACAAACTGCTCGAAGATCTGCCGAAGGTTCGTCTCGTGGAACACGGAGAATTTGAGTTTAAAGCGGGCATCGATATCACGCCGGCATCCGAGGTCAAAGGCCTCGAGTTTGACTACGTGATCATTCCCGATGCCTCTCGGGGAGTTTACATCGACAAGCCCGAGGATCGCCGCCTGATGCACGTGGCAGCTACGCGCGCCATTCACCAACTCTGGGTGATCTCAGTTGGCTATGAGTCGCATATTCTGCCGCCTGAAGAGGCTTAGATTCCCGACGAAAAAAAGGAACCCTATCAAGCTCTGAGAGCTGCTAGGGTTCCTTTTTTTTTTTGCGGAATTATTTTTTCGCTTTCGCGCGAAGAGCAGTCTCTTCTTCAGTGGGTTCTTCAGTCGAAGCCTCTTCTGTGGCAGCGCAAGGATCGGCTTCCTCTTCCACAGCCGTTTCATCGGTCGTTTCTTCGGAGGTTTCTTCTTCGTCAGCCAATGCGAGTTTCGCAGACTTGGCCTGTTCCACTTTGAGCTTAAAGGCCTTAAGACAAGTGGATTCTTCTTCCTCAGAAGGCTCAGAATTCGCATCCTCTCCGGACGCACCTTGAGCAGCTGCGTGTTTCTCTTTATATGCTAACGCATTACTTTTGGGTGACGTGCATCCCGCAATCGGGAGCGTCAGGACCATAAGCAGGGAATAAATCTGTTTGCCGGAAAATTTGTAAATCATGTCTGACTCCTACGTGCCTGCTACTCTTATCGGTAGAGATCTGACGCAGTTGAAGTCTCCGCAAAATTAATTTTATTT
>SEDW01000402.1 GCA_004193325.1 Pseudomonadota bacterium
GAAAACAGCTCTTTGACCTAGAGATCAACGAACCTCGCGTGCATCTGCCTTTGCCGCCCTTTGAAAAATTGCTGCGCATGGAAAAATTTCCTGACTTCGGTAAATCCGATGGCCCACCGGCATGGCCACCAAAGTCGCCGCTACCCTTCTATCGCCTGGCCATTACCAATGGTCAGGTTTCTTTGCATCTTGAAGAGAAGGCGAAAGAGTACCTTGGCCTCATCGTCACCGGCATCGATCTCGAATTGATCTACCGCTCCTGGTCGCAGTTTCAGATCGAACTCAATGCTCTAAAGACCGATCTCTCCATCGATGGCGCGAAGATTCTCGATTCCAGCAAAGTCGAACTCCGCATGGTGAAGACTGAAGAGGGAATGAAGAGCGAAATCTTTCGCATCGACTCACAGGAAATTAGCGCGATCGGCAAAATCAATCTCGGCTTTGAATTAACGCCCTCGTCCCCCAAAGGTCGCTACCTGAAGGGCGTCAACCTTCATCTGAATCAACGTATCAACAAAGCGGATTTCGCAATTCTTGGCCGTTACCTCGGCGTCTCGGACACGGACGGCAGCGCCAAGGGATTGGTTGATCTTCAGCTGCAAATTCCCTTCGATGATCGCAAAATTGCCTGGGCTGTCGACGGTGATGCTGAGACTGTGAACGCCCGCATCTCCGGCTTCAAACTCTTCGAGAGCAAGGCCGAATTCAACGTCAAAAACGAAGGCATCACTTTCGAAAAAATCTCCGTCGTCAAAGGCGGCAAGGAACAGGTCAAGGCCAAAGGCTTTCTCTCCTTTCAAAAAGATTCTGTCATCGATTTTGAAGTTCAGCCTCAGAACATCACGATGAAAGATCTGATGAGCATGCTTCAGGTCGAGGATTTTTCAGCCTTTGAAGCCAAGCTTCCACCGACTCAGCTCAAACTCGTAGGCACGATTCTACCCTTTAAGCTTAATATCGATGGCAAGATCATCTTTGATGAGCTCACTTTTCCTTTCGTCAAAGGCCTCGGTGACAGTTATAAGCAAGCGCCACATTGCGAACTCGATGCGTCCCTTAAAGTCACTGAGAAAGTTTTTACCATCGTCAAGGGCGAGGGTCCTTGCCAGATGTCTGAGGAATCGGCAGCTGCACGCTCCACACTCGATCTCGCCGGCGACATCTTCTTCTCCACCAAAGAAGGGATGAAGCTCGCAATTAAAGCCAAAGAACTCGATTCCGCACTCCTCGATCACTTCATCAAAATGCCAAGCAGCGGCTTTCTGGCAGCCGATATTAAAATCGCCGGACCCTATGACAATCTCATCGTCGCTGGCGACCTAGATTCGGCCAGCCTCAATGTGAGTGGTTTCGAAGCCAAGAATATTCACTCTAAATTCACGCTCCCCATCGTCAAAGACCAGGTCGTAGTCAATGATTTGATCGCTCAGGTCGGCTCGGGAGGGAGCCTGCAGATTCAGGATTTTGTGCTTGGTTTCGGCGCAAATATGCCTTTTTCAATGAAGGTCAACGCCAAGAATATTCCATCGGAATTCATTGAAGACGGTCTTCTCAAGACGATCGGCAAGCCAGCGCTTCGGATCGGGATCGAGACTTTCAAAGGAAATCTTGAAGGCAATCTTCTCATGCCTCTTCAATACCGCGGAAAATTGCAGCTCCTCCTCCATGACATTGCCTGGGATGAGCAAAGGCTGCTCACGGACTTCCGTGGCGATTTCCTCGGCACTGCAGCAGGTCAGTCCATTAAAGAGGGTACGGTAAGACTCGATAAACTCGACGCCCGTTTCAATATTGAAACCTTCTTTGGCAAAGCGAAATCCGCTCCACTTCCCGCGTTTCTCAAAGGCCTTGGTCTCGACGATTCAACTCAAATCAAAATCGGACTCCACACCCTGAACGATACTGTGGACCAATACCGAGCTAACAAAATCGACGAGTCCGAAAACGAACTCACCTCCTTGCCCTTTGTTGGGAGATTTTTTCGCGATCAAAAAATCGGCGGCATCATCGACCTTCACACCGATCTGGAGGGTCCCGTCGGCCGTCTTCAGGGCAAGATCGATGGCGCTCTGCAGCGCCCCTATCTCTTCGATATGCCGGTCTCAGCCTTCTCCTTCTCGGGTTTTCTCGATGGCACTCATCTTCAGATCCCTGAATTCCGTCATGCCGGCAACTCGCTGGTAGGTCGCCTCAATCTCGATTTTGGCAAACCTGAACTTCCCTATGACTGGTACATCTACCTCAAGCAATTTGATGCGCGGGCGATTCTCGGAAAGTTCTTTGCCGACGATCCACGAAACTACGCCTATCTCACTGCTGAATGGACGATGAGTGGCCATCTCAAAGACTTTTGGAAATCACGGGGCGAACTTTCTTTCATCGACCTGAAGAGCAAGCTCTACCGAAACCTCGGCAGCCGCACGACCGCACTCGAACTCAACAGCAGCCAGACGGTGCGGATCGATATTTCGCCTGAAAAGTGGTCTTTTGAAGACAATAAACCCCTCAAACTCCACGGGGACTTTTTCGACATCCAAATCTCCGCTGGCAACAACCGCCTGCCCGACAAGCTCGATCTCCGTATGCAGGGATCGATCAAACTCGACATTCTCAAAGGCTTTACCAACCTCGTTGAGACGGCCCGCGGCGAGCTCGTGCTCGATGGCTATCTCAAGGGCAGTCTCGCGGCTCCAGAATTCTCGATGCGAATCCAGGAGAGAAAGCTCGACCCTTTCAACATCAAGGAATGGAATCCTGTTGCCTTGGGTGTGGTGAACTACGGCCCTGCCCTTACCGCTCTGAGTCTCGATGTGGAAGTAAAGCAGGATAGACTTGTCGTGCATCGCTTCCGGGCTAACAAAGGCCGCGAGGGTAACATCGAAGTCACAGGGACTCTGCTCTTCGATAAGCAGGGCAAAGACCTCTCCCATCTGATGATCAACCTTGACCGCATTGAGTTCAACCGTCTGCAGATCCCCGTATTAAAATCGGCTGATGCTGTGGTCAGTGGGGATTTGACGATTAGTGGCAATGATTTCCCCTTCAATCTGAGCGGGAATCTAAAGCTCGATCGTTTCCAGTCGATCGGAAGCTTCGACTTGAGACGCGAGATCGTCTCCTCCCTCTATGAATCCAAGCTCTTTACAAGCTCGACCGGCGGCGCTCCCGTGAAGCCGCTCATCAATCTCGACATCGGCCTGCAGGCAGATCGATCGATCCAGGTCAAAAATAAGACGATTGAAGCCATCCTGTCGGCCAATCTTAGAATTCGCGGCACCGATACACAGCCGCTTCTTCTCGGTCAGATCATTGCCGACAGCGGTACTTTCAACTATCGCCGTGCCTTTAAGATCACGCAGGCCGTCGTGAGCTTTGATGAGCCCGTATCCCCGCCGAACCCAAGGCTCGATATCAGCGGCGAGGCGATCATCAACCCCTACAAGGTCACAGTCCAGGTTACCGGCGACCTCACAGCACCCAAGGTCACGCTGACCTCGGATCCCCCAACGCGTGACGACGGAACGGCCATTTCAAGTCTCGACATCGTTTTGCTCATCACGACCGGCAAGATCTCGGAAACCGCGAACAAGACCGCTGAGAAGGCTTCAGTAAACGAAATCTTCTCTTCGATCCTGGTCTTTGCCGAGGAACCGATTGAAAAACTCTTCGACCTCTCGGGACAGACCGTGGTGCGCGAGGTTTACATAGATTCTTATCTTTCTGAGGTGCAGCAGCGTCCCATCACCCGTTTGAACGTTCCTTTCAACCTCTTCAACGCCGCCAATGCTGTGGTTCAGGT
>SEDW01000022.1 GCA_004193325.1 Pseudomonadota bacterium
GAGATTGAAGAGATCAGCGTGCATAACAGCAGCGCGATGCCTAAGGATTGGGTTTTAAAGAAAGAGGCCGGAGTCTGGACTGTTAAAAGTCCTGTGAACGCCGCCGCCGATAGTAATGGCATTGAACGCTTTCTCAAAATTCTTGCCGATGCCAAGTTTGAGAGAGAGTTTCCCCTTGGCGACAAAGGACTGGAAAACTACGGATTAAAAGAGCCTCTGCTCAGCTACAACATGAGCGGCAAAGACGGTAAGGCCTGGTCTTTTGAAGTTGGCGGCAAGAGCCCTACGGGTTACAGCAGTTATGTTAAGACCAAAAATGACGGTCAAATCTATCTGGCAAACCAGTACCTTTATACCGCGACTAACAAGACATTAACCGATTTTCGAGACCGATCGCTTTTCGTTCCAGCTCAGAAAACTGTGGAATCGATCGAAGTAAACTGGCCTCAAATGCCAGTGATTAAGGTCGTTCGCGACGGCAAAGACTGGCAGATGCAGACCCCGATGCAAACCAAGGCCGACACTACGGAGATGAATAAGTATCTAAGTGCCTGGGAGCAGGTGCGAGTTATCGACTTCATTGATTCTCCCTCGGCAGAACTAAAAAAAGCTCTGACCCAGTTCGGTAAAGGCACTCAAGAATACGGTCGCGTGCGTTTCGTCAGCGAAGACAAGTCAATCAAGGAAATTCCCATCGTGGAAAATTTCTCCAAGCTCTATGTAAGGTTTGGTGAAGATAGTTTTGCCGAGGTCGACAAGCATCAGATCGATCATTTGAAGATGTCGGCCAACGATCTCCAGGATCGCAATCTCTTTTCCTTCGTCTCGACCGATGTCACTGAGATCTCGATCGATGGGAAGGCCTACGAAAGGCTTAAGGGCAACTGGCTGCTTAAGGGCACACAGACTCCTTCAGAGTTCGTCCAGGGCGTACTCGTAAGTCTTGAATTCGCCAAGGCGGATCGGAAGCTGACTCCCGCCCAGGGCGAAAGTCTTATTCACGGAGCAGTCCTCCATACGGTTGTGATTAAGGAGAAGGGAAAGGCGGACACGGAATTTACACTTTGGCCCACGGCGGGGAAAAACACTTTGGTGCTTAAATCCCAGGACCGCTTTTTTACCGTGAGTCTTGAATTTCCCGATATACTCAAACCTCAGGCACCCGTTACCCTGCCTACACTTGGTGGCGAAGTGAAGGGCGAAAAATCCTAGACAAAAAAGGAGACCCTTTCGAGGTCTCCTTTTTTTCGATCTAAGGCTTGGAAATTTCCGGTTTCATTTCCCGGTTGAGAAGAAGATGAAGTCCATTGGCCACTGTCGAGCCTCCATAAAGCACTGAGTGCACGACGTGAACGATAGGAGAATCCACCTTCAGCTTCTCGCATAGTGCATAGGCAGCCTTAGTCGTCGAAACCCCTTCCGCTACAGAGCCCAGAGTTTTCAAAACCTCTTCCAGATTCTCACCTTTGCCGAGGCGAAACCCGACTGTGTAGTTTCGGCTTTTTTCGGACGTACAGGTCAGGAATAAATCCCCCACTCCGCCAAGGCCCATGAACGTTATGGGGTTAGCGCCTAGTGCCGCTCCGATTCTTGCGATCTCAGCAAGGCCACGAGCCAGCAGAGCTGCGCGCGCGTTCTGTTGAAAGCCAAGACCAGCCGCAGCTCCCGAAGCCAATGCAATCACGTTTTTTAAGGCCCCTGCCACTTCAAGTCCGATAGGATCGTCTGTGGTGTAGACACGAAAAAGGGAAGAGTGAAAGAGAGCCTGGGTCTGGCGATTTGTATCGGCATTTTTACAGGCGATCGATACCGCAGTCGGTTGCTTTTCAGCAACTTCAATTGCGAAGCTGGGACCGGAAAGTACCACGATTCGATCCCGAGATTCAGGTCCCATCTCCTGCTCAATGATCTGAATGGGAAAACTAAACGTTTCGTTCTCAATGCCCTTGACCGCGCAAACGATGATGCAGTTCGCTGGCAAATGCTGAGTGATAGGACGTAGAACCTGTCTTAGCGATTGTGTGGGTATGGCGAGGACCAGAAACTCCGCCGAAGCAAGTAGCTTCGCATCGAGGCTGCTCGTTGCCTTAAGTCTTGGATCGAGATCGATATGGTCAAGATATTTTGGATTGCGATGTCGACTGTTAATGGAGTCCGAAATTTCTTGCGAACGGCCCCAGATCGTAACGTCGTGACCCTGCAAGGCGAGGTGATTGGCCAGGCAGGTTCCGAAGTTGCCAGTTCCAAGAACTAACGCTCTTCTTGGTATTCCAGGATTTGACAAATCAGCCCCCTTCAGGTTGGATAAAGCTGTATCGATAGCACTTTCGACCACGAATTGCCTACGACAAAATAACAATAGATACTAACATAAGTCGAGGAATGCATCTGTGATTTTTATACTGGCTGCGGCCTTGATCGCGCTTATGTTTATCAATAAAACCCGAGTGGTGGTGGCAGTTTTAAGTCTCATGACTCTCGCCATTGGCGCTTTGTCATTGACTCAGACCAACGATCCTATTCATCAGGGCGCAGTGGCTGGCGGATTTGGAATATGGCTGGTCCTTTGCGCGTTTATGTTTCGAGTAAATGGGAATGTCGATCGACTTAGAATTCATAAAGGCTAATTTCATCATGAAGTTTTTTCTAAATATCGGCGATATTCTCGGCGCGGTTGTGTCATCGAAGATGACCGGTGATTTGCGATCGCACGCAGGCTGGATCCTCAAGTTGCTTGCTCTGTTCGTGGCTTTTGCTTATCTGGCAGTGAGGTTTTAAATGTTGCTTGTAACGATCTATCCGCTGCTGTTCCTTTTTCTCGTGGGCCAAAGTTTTTCTTCACGAAACAAGTCAAGCGAAGGCAACCAGAATCTCAGCTTCGTTCACCACCTTCTCTTCCTCACCCTCCTTCTCATTCCCTGGTTGGTGACGGTTGCAACTATCGTTGAGGGTGAATTTCCAGACATTACGATAAATACCAGTCCGCTGACACGGAACGCGGATCTTTGGTTGCTCACGGTTCAAGGCGTATATGCAGCTGTATTTCTGAGCCTACGAAATTTGGTCAAAAGTCAGGAAGCCTGGTTCAAGTCTTCAATCAGTGCCTTGCTTGGACTCATGTTTTTGCAGGTATCCCTTCATCCGAGTGTCGGCCTCTTCTTTTCGATTTCCACCGATTGGGCGCAGATTATTTCAGCAACGAGTTTCATCATTGCCCTTTTTCTGCTCTATCATCTCCCGCCTCTTCAGCTCGGCGGCGTGGACTCTTCAGAAGACAGTCATTTGCCTCAGCAGACTTACCTCAACGTCGGTCTTAAAATGACTCTCACTTACATCATCCTTTTCACTCTGACCTTTGCCAACTGGCTCTCAGGACTCGAGGGTTTGATCCCTTTGATTACCGGCGCGCTTTTAATCGGTCTGTCCCTGTCGCGGCTGGTTCTTCGTCTCCAGACCAATGTGTTTCGAACCCTTGCCTATGTATCTTCGGGTTTTTCGCTCTCCATCGTGATTAAGCTTATCTTCCCCGATTTTGGCGACATCACTTTCCTTTTTCAGTTCCTCTTCCTGATGCCCCTGTACATCTTTCTCGCCGAGGGTTCACGCAGTTCCTCGCTTAGAAATTGGGCAGGCTTTCGGCAGGAGAATTCCAAGGCTGCGCGACGTTTTCAAATCGCTCTCTACGTTTTTTTGTATAGCGAGTGTGCAGTTTGCCTGGGACTAATGGCTGGTCTTATCATGCAGGGTCACTGGGTCTTATCAATATGTGCGGCAATAGCGGCGTTTTCCACTCTTGTCGTCAATCTGGATCGACAGGCATTTGCGCCTCACGCTCTGGTTTAAGGAGACTCTTTGTATCCAATTATCATCCAGTACGGTGATTTTGTTCTAGCCAGTTGGCATCTATTTTTTGTAATAGGAGCCTTCGCAGCCTGGTTTGGAATCAACAGTCTCCGTTCCACTATTCTACCTGAGCTCAAAGAGCGCGAACTCGATCGCCTCTTCGTTTTGCTCTACATTTGCGGCTATTTTGGGGCAAGAATCTTTTCGATTCTATTTGAAGAAAAGATTTATAATCCTCTCGCCTTCATCAAAGCCCTATTCAGTTTTGGAAGCATGACGCTCTACGGTGGGATCATTGCCGTGACGATTGCCACCCTCATCTTTTCGTATCGCAAGAATCTAGCAATCATTCGAATTGCGAGCCTTTTTGTAGGTCCCGGGCTCATAGCGATTGGCATTGGCCGCATCGGTTGTTTTCTTAACGGTGATGATTTCGGCAAAGCGATTCCCGATCAGCTTTCTCCGTCCTGGTGGACCGTGCAGTTTCCAAATCTTGGAGATTCGATTTATCGCTATCCGGTTCAGCTCTGGGAAGCCGCTTTTGGAATTCTGTCGGGTCTTCTACTCATCATTCTCGCCAGACGCTTTCCCACGAAGACTCTCTGGGTCGCTGACGCTGGGGTGATCGCCTATACGTCTGCTCGTTTCGTGCTGGAATACTATAGAGGAGATGAGCGGGGATATTTCTTGGGAAGCGTGCTTTCGACCTCACAGGGAGTGAGTATTCTCCTGCTCGCTATCTGGATCACATTCAGGCTGAGATCCAGTTTAAAGACTAAAACTCTGTAAAACTGAAGAGGGGCAGATCACTCGATCTGCCCCTTTCTTTTACTGAATGTCGACCAGCAGATCACCTTCTTCGACGAGCTCACCTTTGCTTACGTAGACCGACTTCACTTTGCCGTCCATCTTAGCCGTGATCGCGTATTCCATTTTCATCGACTCGGTGATCAGGACTATTTCGCCCTTTTTCACGTCTTTTCCGGCAATGGCACGCACTTCTAAGATTTTTCCAGGCATCGGCGAACCGATCTGCTCCTGATTGAGTGGATCAGCCTTCGGTCTTTTCTTCGTGGTCCCTGTAACCGATTCGTCGATGACTTCAAGGTTACGGGGAAAACCGTTGAGCTGGAAAAAGATGCGGCGTTTGCCATCTTTATCCGGGTCAGTAATGCCTGAGAGACTGACGATGAGTGTCTTGCCTGGCTCAAGTTCAATTTCAACTTCGCGGTTTAAATCGAGTCCATTGAAGAACACATCTGTCGGAACGTTCTGCACCGCTCCGAAGTCTCGCATGTGCGTGAGATAGTCTTTGTAGACCTTCGGGTATAGGCGATAGGAAAGAACGTCCTGAGCGCTCGGCTCCTTTTCAATAAGAACCTTAAGTTCGGCTTTGGCTTTATCGAAACTATCATTAGCAGCGAGAGGCGGCTTGCCGGGAGGCGGCGGGTTTGGTCCAAGGACCATAGCGCGCAGCTCTTCGTTGAATCCACCGTAGGGAATACCCATATGTCCCTGGAAGAAGCTTACGACCGAATCCGGATAATCGAGATGAGGCTTTTTCGTCATCAGATCTTCGGCATTGATCCCATGCTTTTGCATGAGGAGTGCGAAGTCACCGACAACCTTCGATGATGGAGTCACTTTCACGATGTTGCCGAAGAGATCGTTAACCTCTTTGTAGCGAACGGTGAGCTCATGAAATTCAGCGGCTTTTACGCCGACCTTTTGCGCTTGATCGAAAAGGTTCGAATACTGGCCACCTGGAATTTCGTGTTCGTAGACATCGGTTGATGTAGCTTTGATGCCTGGGTCGAACGCGTGGTATTGAGCCCGAATCGTTTCCCAGAAACGGCTAAGTTCATCAAGATCAGAAAGCTTCAGATCGGGACAACGCTCCGTGCCCTCAAGAACCGCAACGATTGCGTTGATGCTTGGCTGAGATGTGAGTCCAGCCATGGTGCTCACAGCGCCATCGACGATGTCACAGCCCGCTTCAGCTGCCGACAAGAGCGTGGATTCCGAAGATCCCGCACTCGCATGAGTGTGAAGATGAATCGGTATACCGATTTCGTTTTTCAAGGCTTTGATCAGAACGGTCGCCGCACGCGGCCGCAAAAGTCCTGCCATGTCTTTGATACAAAGAATATCGGAGCCCATGGCCTCGAGCTGTTTCGCGATCTTCACGTAGTACTGGAGAGTGTACTTTTGATTATTCGGATCGAGAATGTTGCCCGTATAACAAATACTTGCTTCAGCAATCGCTCCGCGCTTTTTCACTTCGTCGATCGCAATAGCCATCTGTTCGGGGTTGTTCAAACAGTCAAAGATTCGGAAGAGATCGAGACCGGCTTCTGCACTTAAACGGATGAAGTCCCGAATGACCCATTCCGGATAATTCGTATAGCCAACCGCATTATCCCCGCGCAATAGCATTTGAAGAAGGCTGTTCGGCACTTCTTCACGAATCCGTGCAAGGCGCTCCCAAGGATCTTCTTTCAGAAAGCGAAGACATGTATCAAAGGTTGCCCCGCCCCAGCATTCGAGGGAAAAGAATCCTGGCGTTGCCGCTTCGTAGAAGTGTGTGGCCTTATAAATATCGTGGTTACGAAGCCTTGTGGCGAAGAGCGACTGATGCGCGTCACGCATGGTCGTATCGGTCACGAGCAGTTGTTTTTGCTCGTGAATCCACTTTTTCAGTCCCTCGACTCCAGTCTTGTCAAAGATCTGTTTCGCTGTAGGGGTCGAGCTGGTCAACACTCTTTTGGGAAGTTCGTAGATGTCGACTTCTTTCGGCGGAGTCTTCACGTGCAGCTTGTGAGGATTGTTTACCGTCACGTCCCCAATAAAGCGCAAGATCTTGGTCGCGCGGTCTTTCGGCTGCGGAAACTCAAAGACTTCCTGATGTTTTTCCAGAAAGTTCGTGCGAATCGATCCATTGGCAAATTTCGGATGGGTCACGATGTTAAGGAGAAGCTCCATGTTGGTTTTGATTCCGCGAACACGAAATTCCTTCAGGGCGCGAGCCATTTTCGAAGCCGCTCCTACAAGGTCAACACTATGCGCAGTGACCTTGACCAGAAGCGAATCGTAGTAGGGAGTGACGATGCCGCCCGAGGTTCCCATGCCTTCATCCAGGCGGATACCAAAGCCCTGAGCAGGCCTATAGGCAAGGATCACACCTGTATCCGGAGCGAAGTTTTTCTGCGGATTTTCGGTAGTGATTCGGCATTGGATCGCAACGCCTTTCTGACGAACATCGGCCTGCGAACCAATACCAATGGCCGGATGACTCATGCTACGGCCAGCCGGCAACATGATCGACATTTGAACAAGATCGACTCCGGTGATCATTTCCGTGACGGTATGCTCCACCTGGATTCTCGGATTCACTTCGAGGAAATAGTGAGTCCCATCTTCACTGACGAGAAATTCAACCGTTCCGACACCAACATAATTTACTGATTTTGCTATCTTAATTGAGTCTGAAAGCAGTCTTTCGCGCGTCTCTGAACTGATGCCAAGTGCGGGTGCGATCTCAACCAGTTTTTGGTGACGGCGCTGAACCGAACAGTCCCGTTCGTAGAGATGGATCACATGCCCCGTGGTGTCGCCGGCAATTTGCACCTCAATGTGTTTGGCATTGAGAATACTTTTCTCAAGATAAATTTCCGAGCGACCAAACGAACTCATGGCTTCTGAGCGCGCCCGCTGAAAGGCTTCAATCAGCTCTTCTTCGGTTCCGACGATGCGAATTCCCTTACCACCGCCGCCAGACAAGGCTTTCAGGGTCACAGGGTAGCCAAGTCCTTTGCTGATTACCCGGGCTTCCTCTAGAGTTTCAACCGGTGCTTCAGTCCCTGGAATGACAGGAACGTTGACTCCCTTGGCAATTTTCTTGGCTGCAAGCTTATCACCGAAGAGATTGAGGATCTTGTGGGACGGACCGCAGAAGAGGATGCCGCTTGCTTCACAGGCAGCGGCAAAATCCGGATTCTCGGAAAGAAAACCATAACCAGGATGGATCATGTCAATTTTCTTTTCGATGGCCAGCGCGATAATGTCCTGCCAGTTGAGGTAGGCTCCTAGAGGATCGCCCTTTTTGCCAACTTTGTAGGCCTCGTCCGCTTTGAAGCGATGCATCGAGAATCGGTCTTCGTAGCTGTAAAGAGCGATGGTCTGCATATTGAGTTCGGTCGCAGCACGAAAGATGCGGGTTGCGATTTCGCCTCGATTGGCAACAAGCAGGCGCTTGTTCATAATGATTTTGCTAGGAGCTTCCATGGCAACCTCTTGAGTACGGGGTGCTAGAATAATTTCGAAGATCGGATCGTCATCCACCACAGACTATGGGAGTCGTGAAAGCTTGACTACTCGTTTTTCGGAGACGCTTCGTTAGTTGAAAAGATTCTCTTCGCTTTTTGATTGGAATGCCTTGAACGCTAGCACTCACGTGCTTCCAAGAATCATGGGTATTCCACTCAATTTTATTGATAAGTCATCTTGATGTTAGATAACGTTGATATGTTCACTTTCGTTGATAACGATTGAGGCGCTTTTGAAGACGATTCCAAGCCTTTTAAAATATTTCGAAGAAACTTGGGCGGGATTCAGCGAAGGCAAAGGCCTGCAACTCGTTGGTCTGTCCGAAGCGCAGAAGCTTTATATAATATTGAATCTGATTCAGAAGTGGCAATCGGAGCAACACAGAAATCGGTTGATCTTCGTTCACAGTGATCCCAAGCAATTGGGTTATTGGAATGAACTCATTCAGGTCAACAGCCCAAAGCCTATAGCCACTCTCGAAATGCAGTCGCAGCAGTTCTGGGGCTTTCAACGGTATCTCCAGCAAAACCATTTACGCGGCCCGAGGCTTCAGGGGATTTCGGTCCTCGCCCTTCGTGATCGTCCCGCGCCCGTACTCTTCACGAGTTTTGCCGCTCTCGCTCAGACGGTGACCTCACCCGAACGCTTTCGAGCGGCGTGTTTCACCCTCAGGCAGGGACAGGATTATGACCTCGATGAGTTGATTCAATCCCTCGTCGAACGCGGTTTTCGCCAGGTCGAGGAAGTCGAGGAAGTGGGGCAGTTTGCGGTCAAAGGTGGCTTGCTCGATGTCTTTAGTCCGGCTGAATCGCATGCTGCTCGCTGTGATTTCTTCGCCGACACCTTGCAAAAGATAAAGCTATTCTCAGTAGATACTCAGCTTTCCACAGGGGAGACCGAGGAGCTGTGGATAAGTTCCAACTGGGAAGAAGTCTTTCCCATGGCTGAAAGGCGACAAGACGCCCAGAGACTTTATGACGCTCTATTGGAAGAAGAACTGGGTTCTTCGGACCGTCAGGGCCTCGTCGATGCTTTCGCTGAGGGGCACGTACTCAACGAAATGCCAATTCTGTTGCCTGCGTTACGGCGAAGCTCAAAAAGCCTTTTCGATTATCTCGAAGACGACGACCGCATCGTCTTTCTCGAGTCGGCGGATCTCAGCCTTGGCCGTTATACGAATTCCTACGAGCGTTGGGAAAAGGACTATGCCGAGGACAAGGAGCATAAACGCATCGTCTTGAGCACTGAGGCCCATTTTCTAAATCCCAAACCTCTCGAAAAGATTTTAAAGAAACGATCTCTGCTCGAATTTGGTCTTAACCACAACTTCACAGCCGAAGAGCAATTACAGACCAGCCTACAGGCGCCCCAGGACTGGCACTTGCCGCCAGTCACGCATGATAAGTCAGCGCTACCCCTCTGGATAGCGCACCTCGAAGATTCGGCCCGAACGCATTCGGTGCGAATCCTTGTGAGACAAGAAGAGCATCTTCTTCGGGTGAGAAGCGTTCTTCAACACCATAACCTTTCCTTCACTCAGAGCGATCAACGCCTCGAGCTCGAAGAGTCCAAAAAGTCGAAGCAGTCATCGATTAGCGTTGCAATCGGAAGTGTGCCGGGTCTTCTCTGGGATGAGATGCAAGGACTCCTGTTACTGCCCGAGCACATCTTCTTTGGCGAATACTTTATCCCTGCCCCGACCAGGAAAAAGGATGCGAAGAACGCCTTCCGCTCTTTCCAGGAGCTGAACGTCGGCTCGCTCGTAGTCCATAGCGATCATGGTATCGGCAAATATATCGGTATGAAGACGATGGATGTCGGCGGTAGCACCACAGACTTTCTGGTGCTTGAATACGCTGACCAGGATCGTCTTTACCTGCCGGTCTATCGGCTCGGACTTTTGCAAAAATATTCTGCAGTCGAACATGAAGGATCGAACACTTCTCTCGACAAGCTCCGAAGCCAGTCCTGGGTCAAACGCAAATCCCGGGCCAAGAAATCCATTCAGGATATCGCCGATCAGCTCCTCCGCCTTCATGCTCAGAGACGGCTCGCCGAGCGGGTTCCCTATTCTTCACTGAGCGATGCCTACTTCCAGTTCGAGGCGGATTTTCCTTTTGCCGAAACCGATGACCAGCAAAAGGCCATCGATGAAGTGAATACCGATCTCAGCAGTGATCTGCCCATGGATCGCCTGATCTGTGGCGACGTGGGCTTTGGTAAGACTGAAGTTGCGCTTCGGGCCGCTATGCGTGTGGCTCTAGACGGCTACCAGGTCATGGTTCTCGCACCGACCACACTCCTGAGTTATCAGCATTACGAAACCTTTGCCAAACGCTTTAAGCCCTATGGCTTGGAAGTCGCAGTCGCCAACCGTTTCGTCAAGGCTGACAAGGTCAAATCCAATCTCGAACACTTCGCCAAGGGGTCGGTCGACATCATGATCGGGACGCATCGCCTCCTGTCGGGGGATGTGAAACCCAAAAACCTGGGTCTCCTCATAGTCGATGAGGAGCAGCGTTTCGGTGTCACCCACAAGGAAAAACTCAAAGAGTATAAAGCCTCTTGCGACATCATCACCCTCACGGCGACGCCAATCCCCAGGTCGCTCCACATGTCGCTCGTCGGCCTGAGAGATATTTCAATTATCGCCACTCCGCCTATGGAACGCTTATCGATCAAGACTTACATCGCTCAGTTTGATGCCGAGCTGGTGAAGAAGGCTATTCGCCATGAGGTGCAGCGGGGAGGACAGGTCTTCTTCGTTCACAATCGCGTCCAGGATATTCTTGAAATGTCGGCCTTCCTAAGGTCGCTTATGCCAGAGGTGACGATGACAGTCGCTCACGGCCAGATGAAGGAAAACACGGTGGAGTCGACCATCGTCGATTTCATTCAACAGAAATATTCGGTCCTTGTGTGTACGACCATTATCGAATCCGGTATCGACATGCCGAACGTCAATACCATCATCGTCAACGATGCTGACCGCTTTGGGCTCTCGCAGCTCTACCAGATGCGAGGCCGTGTGGGCCGTTCTACGAGACAGTCTTATGCCTATTTCCTCACCAAGTCTGCATTGGCCAGCAATGAGGATGCGAGGCGTCGCCTGGAGATCCTTGCCACCCATCAGGAACTTGGAGTGGGCTTCCAGATCGCGAGCTACGACATGGAGCTGCGCGGGACCGGCAACATTCTGGGGGGGCAGCAGTCGGGTCACATGGATGACATCGGCTATGAACTCTATCTCGATATGCTGGAAAAGGAGATGGCGACCCTCAGAGGCCAGGAGCGCGAGCCTGAGATCGATCCGGAAATTAAGATTCCTCTATCGGCCTCACTCAGCGCCGCCTATGTTCCTCAGGAAAGACAGCGTCTTCTCCTCTACAAAAACCTCTTCTCAGCCACAGAGATTGAGGAAGTGGATCGATATCGCCGTGAATCGATTGATCGCTTTGGAGATCTACCGAAAGAGGCGTATAATCTCTTCCAGGTAGCATCTCTAAAAGTCCTTTTGAGAAAAATGCGAGTCGAACAGATTCAGGCATTGAAGCCGGATCTGTTTGAGCTACGGATGGGGCAACTCAAGGCCACTCAAATTCAGAAGCTGGCCGAAGCCTGTGCGCTGCAGAGCCGTATCCTGAGTTTGACGCCGGATTTCCGCCTGCTCGTTAATCTGTCAGGCAAAGGACTTGAGGATCCGCTGCAGAAATTGATTGAGGTGCTCTTTCCTCTCACGATGTCCTGAGGTCTTATGCTTACTAAGAAGCGATTGTTCTTTCTCGTCACGCTTGTCGGTTGTTTTCTTTTCGGTGCCTACTTTTGGAAGATTCACCATACCGGTGCTTTCTTCTGGCGAAGCGAAGAAGGCGAGATGACCGCAGAAGATCTCGATTTCACGGTGAATGTTGGGGAATACCTCGTAACCCGGGAAGAGGTCGAGTGGGAATATAAGATGTATATGGCTCAGCTAGCCATTCCCGAGACAGGGTCATGGGCTGAAGCTCAGCCGCTCGATGGACAGAAAGCCGTTGATCCTAAGGCAACGAAAGAGCCTAAGGTGAATCTTGAACTCTACAATAAGATTCTCGCCGATCTTATCGAACGCAAACTTCTTTATCAGTACGTTACCCACGATGATAAATTCACGCTCAAAGAGCCGGCGCGTTACACAGCTTGCCTTCAGGAATGGGTCGACACCACCAAGCGTCTACCAAACCTGGTGAAAAACGAGAAGGACCGCGAGCATCTGAAGTCGATGCTCTGTGAGAAAGCTATTCTCACGCAATATGTGGATGATCGCCTGAATAGTGCGATTCAGGTCAGTGATGAGGAGGCAAAGGGCTATTACAGTTCTCATAAATCAGAATTCTATGAGCCGGTTCGTGTCGTCGTTCGGCAGATTGTTGTCGGCGACGAGGATGACGCAAAAAAGGTGCGGGCCAGGGTGAATACCCAGAACTTTGCCTCGCTCGCAAAGGAAGTCTCGATTACCCCGGAAGCTAAGAACGGTGGGCTTCTCGGGCCTTTTGCCAAGGGGGATTTGCCCTCAGTATTTGACATAGCTTTTGAAATGCAGCCGAATTCCATTCAAGGCGTACTAAAGTCAACTTATGGTTTCCATATTCTTATGCTAGAAAAGAAGTTGCCTCGCGTCGAACTCAGCTTCGAAGCGGCCAAACCTAAAATTGCTAAAGAACTGACTAAGAAACGTCAGGAAGAGGAATATAAGAAATGGGTAGAATCGGCCCTCAACACCATTCCCATCAAAAGTTCCCGAACCTTTTAAAGGCGGCGGCACTGGCGAGCGGAATCTTTATAAGCCAATATGGCTTTTCTGCGGAACTGATTGATCGTCTGGTCGCCGAAGTAAATGGCGCAGCGATCACTTTGAGTGAAGCAAAAGTCAAAGTCGACAAGGGCCCTCTGATTGAGGTCTCCCCCTACCCGGCTAAGGAGCAGGATGCTCCTCTCCAAGTGGCAATCCAGGATTTGGTCAATAAGAAGCTCATCATGCAAAAGGCGGATGAGCTTGAGATTGAAGTGACTGATGCTGCGGTTGCCGAAGAGATCGATCGTTTCATGAAAGGCCGTAACCTGACCAAAGAGCAGCTTAACGATGCGCTCGCGGAACAGGGCATGACCTATGATCAGTATCGCGAAGACTTTAAGACTCAGATGATCATGAATCAGTTTCAGGGTCGCGAAATCGTGCCTCAGGTGAAGATCTCGGACCGTGATGTCCAGCTTTATTATCTTCGCAACTCTGGTAGTGCGGCTGAGAACGTTCGACTCGTCCTTCGCCAGCTGCAGATCTCGCTTCCAGCGGATGGTGTGGCTTCGGTCAAGGAAGGCAAACGAAACCTTGTCGACAAAGCCTATCAAGAGCTTGAAGGCGGAATGGCCTTTGAGCAGGTCGTCAAGATTTATTCGGATAATGACGAAGCTCGCAAGACCGGTGGTCTGATGTCGAGTCTTTACGTCAAAGATCTTGCCCCTCTCTTTCAGGGTGCGGTCAAGGATCTCGACGAAGGCAAGTACTCGAAGCCTATCGAAACTCCAGTCGGTTACTTCATCTTCTACGTGGAGAAAAAAGAGTTCTCCGGTAGCGACGAGTATAAGAAACAAAAGCCTCAGCTTGAAAACGCGCTGAGACAGGAAGAGATGGGGCGTCTTATGACTCGCTGGATTGAAGGCCAAAGGAAAAAGGCTGACATCAAAATACTCATCACGCCTTAACATTCATCATTTATTAAATTCTCAAATGAAGGGCCTCACTTGTCGAGTGGGGCCCTTTCCTTTTGGAACGAGCCAGTCCTCCCCTCCTACAGGATTTTATCTTGCCGTCCCAAAGTCGACCCGAGTAGAATCTTTAGATTCCAACTTTTTCGACTAGCCTAGAATTTCTGAGGTCAAATATGGATCATTCAAGTGATCGTCGGCGCTTTCTCCAGTCGAGTCTCGGTGCAGCTGCCTTTGCAGCTCCGGCGCTGGGCTTTATCAATGCCTGTAAAACGACTAGTCGCCCGGAGACAAATCAGACTTCTCTAGCCGGAGAAACCGCTCTCACAGGCCTCACGATACGTAAGAGTGCGATCGATCCATCAAACCAGAACAATATCGAACTCTATCGGAAAGCCGTCGCTGGGATGAAGGCTACGACTTTTCCCATCAAAAAAGATGGTCAGGACATCAGCTGGTGGGATGCACACGCTCAGATTCATGATGGCTTCTGCCCGCATGGCAACTGGTTTTTCCTCCCCTGGCACCGAGGCTACCTTCACTACTTTGAAAAGGTCTGCCGGGAGTTCTGCGGCGATCCATCTTTCGCACTTCCCTATTGGGACTGGACCGCAGACTCGGCCTTACCGGATGCCTTCACCGATGGTGATGAGAAGACTAATGCCCTGAATAACGCTACGCGTAACGTCAAGCCGCGTGAAGCCTTGAACCTTCGAGAGACTTCGGCGGAAAACGTCCAAAAAATCATGGAAATCACCGATTTTGCAACTTTCGCTGGTGGTGCCGCCCATCGCCCCCGCTCTATCGATCGATCGATTCCGAACGAGCAAAACGGCTATACCGGCCGTCTCGAAGCCGGTCCGCACAATAAGGTTCATGCGACGATGGGTGGGGACATGGGGACATTCATCTCACCCAAAGACCCAATCTTTTGGCTCCACCACTGCAACGTCGATAGACTCTGGACCGTTTGGGTAGCCAGCCGCACCACTCAGAATCAGGCTGTGATGCCATCGGATTTTGTATCAAGCAAAGATGTTGCAAAAAAACCGGAAACACTGCTCGACGGTGAGGACTATCGAAAGTCCAAAATCGGCGGTTACTACAAAATCGAAAAAGCCGGAGATGTGTTCAAGGCAAGTCCAGCTGAACTCGCTGTGAATGACGTCTACGATGCGATTCGCATGGGCCTTGCCTATCAGCCTTACGTGAAGCCTGTCGTCAAAGAACCTGAACCAAGTCCTGTTCAAGAGCCAGTTGTTACGTCTCCAACAACTCAGGCTCCGATCACTACACCAGCCGTACCAGCGCCTACCGCCGCCGAACAAGCTGCCCAGGATGCTATCGCCAAAGAAGGCGAAAAAGCGAACCAAATTGATCCAGCCACAGGTCTACCAAAATTCATACCTGTGCCGATCAGTTCGAAGATGATGAAATCCCGATGGAAGACTGTTATTCGAAATGTTATCACCGCCAAGACTTCGTTCGTATCCAGCTTTTCATTGGTAGCAGCTAGTCAGAATTCAGCGCAAATCAAAAACTCCCCCGCCCTGAAAGCGGCGATGGCGAAAGCCTTGGGTCTTCAAAGCAATTTTAATGACGATGGTACACCAAACCCTGATAAAGCCGGACCGGACACGTTCCGCCTGATTTTACGTGGCATCCCTTTCCCAACCAATCCGCAAGCGGAACTTCACCTTTATCTTAATTCAACCGTTTTCACAGGCGAGAACACGAATCCTAACTATGTTGGGAGTGTGAGTTTCTTCGGGCATAAGCACGACGGAGCGAGCATGTCGGCAGCTTTTGATATTCTTCCCACAATTAAAAGAATAGTTTCGGTTAATTCTGAAGTTTTTAATGTGGCTGAAAGCGTAGTGCTAACGGCTGTCTGGAAAAACACCACAAAATATGATGATCTAAGCGCTTTGAACTTCTCAATCGATCACTTGGAGATGGTGAGATGAAAAGAATCATAGCCGTGAGTCTTGCAACGTCTCTCACTCTCAGCTGTGCTCTCCGGGCTTCGGACAAGCTCGCCAATCAGAACCCCGCTCGACTTGCATCAGACATGCAAGTTGCCAGGGTTAACTGCAAAATATTCGACCGAACTCCTAAGAATGAATTTGTTGTCGTCGCGCCGAAGAACTCCCTGAGAAGCGTCGCTCCTCCTGTCGTCGTTGATGATCCAAGCCTCGTCACGCGTGAGCTTCTTGTAGTAGGAAGCGCCACTCAAAAAATCGATCTGAGCGATGCCCAGTATTATGTTCACGTTGGGGTCTACACCGGAAATTTTCAAATATCAGCCTAAGCGGGGTGTCCATAGGTATTTAGAATAGTAAGCATTTTCAGAACTAAACGGTCGAAGGAATGACTAGCAATTCGAAATCGCCTATCATAGGAGTGGACCCAGGAGAACATTATGAGGTTCTGGAACTCTCTGATAGCCGCTTCCCTACTATTTTCCTATTCCAAGATCCATGCGGACACCGCGATAGATTACGCGAACCGCTATACCGTAGGCCTCATTCTGCAGGACACGGCATATAAAGCCACGGAGAAATTCAACGTTGAAGGCCAGATCCTTCAGGGTGGGTTTAAGCTTCCGGTAATGCCCAAGCTCGCCATAGGCGGCGGCATTGGACTCATGTTTGATGGCAACATCGGTGGCGGCATCCAAGCGGCCAATGGTGGAAGTGGCTTTCGCATCTTCAGTGACGGACAGTATGAAGTTCATCGTTTTGATCGCAACAAGGTCCTCGTCACAGGCGCTTTCTATTACGACAAGTTCAGCTTCAGCGAAGCAGGCATCGATGCCGATTTTACAACGACCGACATCAAGGTCGGCACTTTGATCCTTCACTACTTCAAAGGCTTTTCCGCCTACGCGGGCGCAGAAATTGTTCCTTATGCGAGCGGTCAATACGCCTATGGAGAATTCACCGAAGACTCGAAGCGGAACTCGATGTTCAATCTTCGTATGGGCGGCTCCTACAAGCTCAATAAGAAGTTCGCCCTTCGCGGCGACGTCCTTCTTCTTGGCGAACAAACCATACTCGTAGCGAGTGACTTTTCGATCTGATTTTTTGCCATGAAAAAGCCGCAGGCTCATCGGAGTCTGCGGCTTTTGCTTTTGTACTGGACTTTGGAATTCAGCTCAGAATTTGATCAATCGGAACAAAATCAGGCCAGTGCTTTCGCACCATGCGTTCGGTTGGATAGAGGTCATCGAAGCAGCGCATCAGCATACTTCCCACGATATTCACCGATGTGAAAGGCTGGGTGACGGAATCCACCGTTCCCTTTTGATCTTTGGTTGCCTGCGGAGCCATGTTATCGCCGATCATTCCAATGCGGCCATTTTTTGGGACATTGCCGTTGATGAACATCGTGCCCATGCTGAGGCCGTGGTCACGGCCAGCGGCATTTACAGTCATGTTTGCGCCTGCAGCGTCCTTAACTGTGAGATTCATGCTGTCTTTGTTATAAGGCGAGCGAGCAAATTCCTGAGAGACGATGATCATAACATCGTTCTCAAGACCCACGGACTTCACCCATTGCCAAAAGAGTGAAATGTAGGCCCAGGCTGCTGATGCTTTTCTCGCCGTGAGTACATCCGAGCCACCGGAGTGCATATCTTCATATAGCGGTTCAATCGTCATGCCACTGGCAAGTCCAGTTTTGGCCAAGGTGCCAGCGAGAATCAATTGCTCACGAAACTTTTCATTACGGGCAGCTTCGATCTCCTGGCGATCGGCACAGCCGAGGATGGTCTTGTTGAGATTCTCGCCACCGAGCATTGCGCGGAGGGCATTGGTATCGGCGCTTGCAGCAGCAAGTTCGGGCAGGCCTTTACTCAGAGTATCGATCTGATATTTCGAGGCATCAGCGAGTGAGGCATTGATGTTCACAGTGCCTGGAGCCACGACTGCAAAACGTTTTTTGAGGTTGTCCCAGAACGGATCGAGATTTCGGTCGCGCATCATTTTTATATCGGTCGTGATTTCCTGAAACTCATCCATGCTAGCGGCACGAATTGTAGTGATATCGCCGACGCTAGGTGCCTTCACCCCTTCGGACAAAACCATCGGATTTTTACGGGACTCAGTCTTCATAAATTGTCCGACCGCCATTGACCATTCGGCGCTAACGGACGCCAGCTGGCTGCCGCGCGTTTGAAGGTTCTTGGCAACACCGTGATCGAGTGAATTTGGGGAACCATTGACGAGGCACATATCCTGGGCCATCGGAGCAAGAAACTTCAGATAGTCGTGGAAAAACATGTTTCCCGAAACCGTATGCTGATTGATGAGGGGATTATTTGAGCCAACCGGCGCACCATTTTGAAAGAAACCTACCGGCCAGACGTTGGCCTTTACTGGCTGAATTAATCCCGCGGCCATACCGCAGGACGATCCGAAATGAATGTAGAGACAAAAGCGGTTGCTCTTTGGATTGGGCATATCTTCGGCAGCCAGGGACTGGCGATTCATAAGAAGAGTTGCGGCAGAGGCACCGGCCATTTTCAGGATTCCACGTCTATCGATAATCATATCTTGCTCCTCAGTTCAGTAGATAAAGACTTGTGGATCCATCGCCACTGCAATGCAAAGTCCGTAATAAGCCTGCTTCGTCGTATTGACGTCGGTTTTGCCATCGGTGTACTTACTAAAGGCCTCGAGATAACCATCCACCCCGAAGTCCACGGGAATCGCGGTGCCTTCGATACCAAGAACGCGCCGGAAAAATTCTTCGACCACAGCTTTGTTAGGTTTATCGGCTTTGACAAGAATGTTGGCCTCGCTTTTGTTCTGAAGAAAGGCTGCATGCTCACGCACGACCAATGCTTCACATTCCCGGCTCAAGCCAACGCGAACAGTTCGCATATAGTTCAGAGTTAGATCTTCCGGTTGGCGAAGATTTT
>SEDW01000403.1 GCA_004193325.1 Pseudomonadota bacterium
CCCCTGATGGTCGCTGTATCTCCCTTTTGAAAATTCTGCTCACGAACTTTTGTATCTTCGATTGCTCCTATTGCATCAATCGCATATCGAGCGATGTGAAGCGCGCGAAGTTCTCGGTCGACGATGTTGTTTGGCTGACAGTTGAATTTTATAAACGTAACTATATCGAAGGCCTCTTCCTCAGCTCCGGGGTGATCCGATCACCGGATCACACGATGGAAGAGATGATTGCGATCGCTCAGAAGCTGCGCACCGAGCACAAGTTCGGTGGCTATATTCACTTAAAAGCTGTGGCCGGAGCTTCCGAAGAATTGGTCCAAAAGGCTGGTCTCTATGCAGATCGTTTGAGCGCTAATATTGAGCTACCGAAACAAACCGATCTCGATCAACTGGCTCCAGCCAAGACTCACACCCAGATCGAAACATCGATGAGTTCGATCAAGGATAAGATCGTTGAGAATCGTGCTGACAAGAAGACAATGAAAAAGGTGCCGATCTACGCACCCGGCGGGCAAAGTACCCAGATGATCGTCGGCGCGACGCCGAGTACCGATCTCGATATTCTCGCGACATCTTCCCGACTCTACGAAGATTATAATCTGAAACGGGTCTATTACTCCGCGTTCAGCCCTATTCCCAAAGGCGATCCAAGACTGCCTCTCAAGCAGGCGCCGCTCGTCCGCGAGCATCGTCTTTATCAAGCGGACTGGCTCCTTCGATACTATGGCTTTAGCTATCAAGAGCTATTGGATCCAGCCGCGCCGCAGCTTGATCTGCAGCTCGATCCGAAGACAGCTTGGGCTGTTGGCCATCGCTCGTTTTTTCCGATCGATGTGAACAAAGCGCCTCGGGAACACCTCCTTCGCATACCGGGCTTTGGTGTGAGAACAGTCGACAAAATCATTAAGACTCGAACCCAGCGGAGCCTAACGCTCGCCGACTTGAGTAAACTCAAAGTGTCGATCGACAAGGCTCGCTACTTTATCACCACGGCGGACAAAAACATCGGCGTCATGTCCCTCGACGATGAGCATCTAAGAGCCCGTTTGCAAAAGACCAAAGTCATCCAACCCACACTCTTTGAGTTGATGGGCGTCAGCGAAGGAGGCATGTAACCCTTTGCGCACGGTCTCCTTCGAAAATGGCTTTAAAGGCTGGCGAAACGCCGCGCGCGTTCTTCTCGCTCACAAGATCGAACCTAATGATCTCGAGTGGCAAGAACGGGGTGCGAACAAAACCTCGGCCCTCCTCTGGGGCAACGAGGAAATCGACTGGCAGGCGATGGCCGCCACTGCACCCAAGATGGTGATGAATGTTTCGCGCCGCTGGCTGGAGATGGCTGAAGCGGTTTCCTATCATCGAAATCCCGAGAAATGGCAGCTCCTCTATAGCCTCATCTGGCGTTTGAGCTATGAAAATCCCAAGCTCATGAACCTGAGCATCGATGAACAGGTTCAAAGCTTTTTGTCGATGGAACATGGCGTGCGCCGCGATGCGCACAAGGCCAAGGCATTCGTGCGTTTTCGAAAAATCGAAAACCCCGAAGGCGATATTTATTGCGCCTGGCATGAGCCCGAGCATCCGCTGCTTCCCTATGTAGCCCCATTTTTTCAAGACCGATTCTCGGTGATGAAGTGGACGATTCTCACGCCCGACGCGTCCGTACATTGGGACGGTTCGGCATTGAATTGGGGACCAGGCTGTGCTCAAGGCGAAGGCCCGCAGAACGATAGTCTTGAAGAACTCTGGGGCTGCTATTACAAATCCATTTTCAATCCGGCCCGGGTCAAGATCAAAGCGATGAAAGCCGAGATGCCGAAAAAGTATTGGCATACGATGCCGGAAACCAAGCTTATTGAAGAGCTTCTTTTCGAAAGCGATGCGCGCGTCGACGCTATGATTCGCGCTGCCCCGCCCTCTGCTGAGAGCTATATTCCTGATGTGAAAGATTTGAAGACTCTGAAGGCCGCGTTACCGCTCTGCGAAGCCTGCGATCTTTGTTCCAAAGCCACGCAAGGGGTCTTTGGAATGGGTTCGCCCGAGGCTTCCCTCATGTTGGTCGGCGAGCAACCCGGTGATGTCGAGGATCAGGTCGGGCTTCCCTTCCAGGGACCAGCTGGTCAGGTATTAAATATTGCGTTGGATGCTGCGGGAATTTCCCGCGATGACATTTACATGACCAATTCCGTTAAGGCGTTTAAATTTCGTCCCGAAGGCAAACGCCGCATCCATGAAAAGCCAACCCCTCGCGAAGTCGGTACGTGCAAAGCTTGGCTCAAGGCCGAACTCAATGCCGTTCGCCCTCAACTCGTTGTTTGCCTTGGTCTCACAGCGGCACTCGCTGTGCTCGGGCAGAGCGTGAGACTGATGGACGTGAAAGGCAAAGTTCTCGAAGTGGGTGACAACTGGAAGGTCATCGTCACTCATCACCCCTCTCACATTCTGCGTATTCAGGACGAAGGCGAGAAGGAGGCTGCAATGCAAGAACTGGAAGCTTCTCTGAAGCTCGCACGCTCGCTTTCGGGCATGGGTTTAATCTTAGACTAATTTTTACTCACTAGCACAGTGCCGCAGCTTCATCCGCGAAGTAGATTCCTCGTCTACTCACTTTTCCGTTCTCACGTTCATCGTCATGCAGTGAATACTCCCCTCTCTGCCTTCGGTAACTTCTTTAGTTTCGATCTCAACCACTTTCCAACCCACTTTGCGATAGGCATCTAGAGCTATCTTGTTCGCCGCCTTTATCCTCTCGTCATACTGATAAGATGGAACAAAAATCTTTTTGTCGAAGATGAGTGCATTCGCATAAGTTACATATTCCATGTCGGCATTCATCCAGGATCTTCCGTCATTGTTAGCAAGGAAGAGGGATGCTTCGGGAGGGGGCGTAGGTATGCCTATCACTTTGAACCCTTTGTCCTCGAATTGCTTTCTCCAAGTGTCAGATAGATTCTTGAACCTCTTCGTTTCATTGCCTGCATTAAAAAGTTTGTCTCCTTCATAGCCAATCCTCGAAGCTAAGGTTCCAGTAGCATCTTTCGCTGCTTTCGCTTTGAACCATTCGCCGAGAACTAGAGGGTCGTAGTAGCCCGCCTGTTTTCTCCAAACTTCCTCGACACAGCCATCGTCATCAAGATAACCGCTTGGGCAGACTTTGATCTTTCCGTTAAAATAGACATCGTTCGTCGCGTACTCAGTAATAGCCACAGTGTGGTCATCCAGAAACTTGGCGATCATATCGCTGTGAGCGATAGCTCCAGGGATCTCATCGAGAAGGATGACCTCTCTACAAGCCATCCGATCCTTTAAGATCTTAGCCTTGTCGTCTTCAGACATTTCTCCATCGTTTTTACCATAAACTCCGAAAGAGACTGCGCAAACTCCATTTGTCGTCGACATGAAATTACCTCCTTCGTATTTCAAAGGAATGTCAATCTTCTCCAGCCCTCTCGTCCGAGCAAAGTGCATAGGAATAGAATCGTCATAAGGCAGCTCACCTTCTTCACCATATCGCATGTTGTACAATACGGGCTTGCCTGTTGACTCGTCGATTCCGGCAATCGGAGCGCCGTCTCTGGTCCAAGTGCCAAAGGTGTCCTCTGCATCGATTCCTGCCGGTAGCAAATCGGCATTAATCGGTTCAAGAACTATTCTTTTCTCGAAACTTCGCAGTTCTGGAAAATCTCGAAAAAGAGTTGCTTAGAATTTTTCTTTTCCGTGAAAAACGCGATTTGTGCATTTGTTTCTTTAAGAAGTTTTTGCATGGGAGCAGAATATTCGTCTCGAAAAACAG
>SEDW01000404.1 GCA_004193325.1 Pseudomonadota bacterium
GCTTCATCCATACAGGCTGAGGCTAGCGCGAGATCAGATTTTTCTACGAATGATTTGGAGATTTTGAGGTAATAGGAGGACTCACCCTCGGATAGGGCCTTGGCGTCACCTTGAGGACATTGAACGTTCGCTCGTGTCTCAGCCAGCAAGCTTATTGAGACGAAGCAGCAGCTCAGTAAAATTGTAAGGTTTCGCGATGAAATCATTGGCCCCTGCTTTCAGCACTTCAATCCGGTCTTTATCAAAGCTCTTCGATGAGCCGATGAGAATCTTTACGTTGTTGAGTTCGTTAATCTGCCGAATGTTTTTGAGCAGATCGAGGCCACTGATGCCAGGCATCATAAGATCCATCAAAATCAAATCCGGAGGACTTAGCTTGATCTCTTCCCAGGCCTTTAGAGGATCTGTGTGTGACACGACCCGGAATGAGGATTTGCGTTCGAACATGTAGGCCAATACTTTTTGAGCATCCTTATCGTCATCGATAAGGAAGAGCACTTTCTTTTGCGGAGCCGCCTGAGCCACACCATCAATGGCGGGTAGGGCTGCTGCTGTAGGCGCGACCGGTGTCGGCGCGGGATGAAACTGGACCGGCACTGCTGGCAGTTCCGGCACCGACGACTGAAGTGGAACGGATGCCTGAGTAGAGAGCGGAGCAGACACGGCTCCCGAAGAATTCCCGTGTAAGACGATACCTTGAAGTCTGTGGCTCGCCGCCTTCAGTTCTTCAATAAGTATCTGACCGATTGGCGATAGGGCATTACCCGCAATTTGGTCAATCTTATGACCCATATGCTGGACGAGCGCTGCAACCATTTTGAGATCATCTTCGGTCATCGTTTACACCTGATAGAATCTACATGCCTGTATATCGGAGACTCAAATCGATACTTTAATTCCTTCAAATCCCATTCATGAGCGTTTTTACCCGTCACCCGACTTTTGGAACGTTCATTGCCGAATCGAATGACGCAATAGTTTCGAGAATCTGCTTCCGAACGGCCGCATTCTTTCTTAGATTCGGGTACTTACTGCACGCCGCGACGAGCTCTTTGCCGAGCTGGGGGGCCGCTTCAAAATCAGCATTCAGCAAAAAATGATGCTTCAATACCTTCAAACCTGCGATCTGCAGGAAGGGTGAAGTCGAGAAAGCGATGATTCGGAAATAGACCGTGGGGGATACGTTGAGGAATCGGCCCAAAAACTCATCCTGCATGGGATCGAGACTGTAATCGATAGCAGGCAATGTATTCTCGAGTCTAAGGCGCTCGTCGAGCACCGCCATCATTGCGAGATCTTTCGCGAAGAAGCCCATGAGCTGATAAGCATTCAATGCGCGATCACTCGTCGGTCCGACAAAGAGCGTTTCGGCCATGACGATGTGCTCACCCTGATGAGATCCACCGAGTACCATCCAGGAGAGAAAGCTGTTGGCGACAGCACTCATTCTCAATTCAAGATTTTGTACAGTCTTCTGACGATAGCTGTAGATGCTGAGACCAATCATCAGGATAAAAAAGCCCAGGGCCAATTGGTGCTCTCGAGCAAATTTAAGAGATTCCGAAGCCACCTGCGGTTTCTTCAGAGGAGCCTTAGCCTTAGGTTTGACAATGGGTGGAAGAGGAGCTTTGACTTCATCGAGCGAAGTTGGTGCCTCTTCTTTCGGGAGCGCTGTCTCAGCAGGCAGCGGTGTTTCAACGATCGGTGTTTCAACGGGAGGAGCGTCAACGGTAGGCGTTTCAACAGGTGAAGTCTCAACGACCGCCTCTTCCTGAACAGCTGTTCGAATCTCTGGACTCAACGCTTTCGGAACGATGAGTTTGACAGTACTGCCCTCTTCAATACCGTCCCAGTTCTTTCTCTCGTAATAGCTGATAT
Source organism: Pseudomonadota bacterium (assembly GCA_004193325.1). Lineage (GTDB taxonomy): Bacteria > Bdellovibrionota_B > Oligoflexia > Oligoflexales > Oligoflexaceae > Oligoflexus. The sequence goes on from SEDW01000404.1 coordinate 1,879, forward strand.
TGCGTTGGAGCCAGCCCTTGCGGCCATAGATTCTAGCGCCGCTTTTATTGTGGCCGATGCCGAGGCTAAAAAGTGCAGAGGTCAGAGAATCTCCGCGCTTCCAGGCGAGCTGTTTCCGATTTGAGTTCGAGTACCAGACCTGCCACAGCATCAGCGAGCGCTTGATACGATACATCGATATCAGCCTTCAGTCCTTCGTATCCCTGACTCTCAAGTTCCTGCGCGCAGCGAATCGCTTCTTTGGCACCAAAATTGAGAATTGCGCCTTTGATTGCATGAGCTGACATCGCAATGGCTTTGGGATCTCTCGCCTTGACGGCAACAGTGACCTTCAACAAAGATTCATCAACGCCAGTGAGAAAAGCATCAACCACAAGCGAAATGGCAAACTTATCGTTGTCAAAATTATTCCCAAGAGTTTCCCAATCCACGACTAATTCTGCCATTTCGTTCTTCCTCATCCCAATCAAGGGTTTTCGCACAATTTATGCAGACTGTTTAAATTCCAGGAGCCATAGCTTTAGCTTGGCTTCGAGTTTTTCTTTCTTGATCGGCTTCGCGAGAAAGTCATCCATTCCCGACAGGCGGCAACGCTCTTCATCCTCACGCATGGCATTGGCCGTCATCGCGACGATTGGCACCCTGCGACCGGTCCCCATTTCAAACTCCCGAATCCGAACTGTTGCCTCGTAGCCATCCATTTCCGGCATTTGGCAATCCATCAGAATCAAGTCGAAGTCCTCGCGCTTCACAGCTTCCCAGGCCTCGCGTCCATTATTCGCAATCTGACATTCCAGACCGAATTTTTTCAGCTGCTGAACGGCGAGCATCTGATTCACAGTATTGTCTTCGACGACCAGGATGCGGGCGTGTGAGGAATTCGCGAGAACGTTATCTAGGGCTGATGGGGCAGCTGCCTCATTAGGAATTTCCACGACGGACTTCAGCAGACTTCCTATCGCTTGACGAAGCTCGAGTTTTTTCACTGGCTTCGTTAAGAACGCATTGAACTTGGCATCACTCGCGGCACGCGCCTGTCCAGGGCCATCAAAGGCAGTGACAAGGACGAGCTTGCAGGGATCGATGCGACTATCCATTTTAATATGTCGCGCCAGCTCGAAGCCATCCATATGCTCCATTCGGCGGTCGATCATTACCAGATGATAGGGTTGCTCCGAGTCTGATGCTGCGCGCAAGACGCGAAGGGCTTTCTCGCCACTTTCCACATGCGCGACGTCGCCTTTCCATTCTCTCAGATAACCGCTGATCACTTCGCAGGCGAAGGGATCATCATCCACGACAAGAATCCGGCGATCACTGAGGTCGAGATCGATCGTGGGACGTGAGCTGTCATCGCCACGAGGAAGCGCGAGCGTGAACCAGAATGTGGCTCCTTCCCCCTCGTTACTCTCAATTCCGATCTTGCCGCCCATAAGATCGACCAGGCGCTTCGAAATCGACAGACCAAGTCCCGTACCACCGTAACGACGAGCCGTCGAACCATCGGCCTGCGTAAAGGCGGTAAATAATTTTTCCTGAGTTTCTTTCGAGATTCCTATTCCAGAATCCATGACTTCCCATCGAACACTCGCGATATTGTCTTCCATGGAGAGGAGTCGGGCGCGCACAGTCACGCCACCAACCTTCGTAAACTTAATTGCATTGCTGATCAGGTTCAGAAGAATCTGCGCGATTCGGCCGGCATCACCCAGCAAATGACCCGGGATTGCCGGATCGATATAAGTCATCAGACTCAGCTTTTGATCCTTAGCTTTGACGGCGAGGAGTTCTGCTTGAGATTCAACGAGAAGGACAGTGTCAAAGCTCGACTCTTCGATCTCCATCTTGCCTGCATCGATCTTGGAGAAATCGAGAATGTCGTTGATGATCGCCAGGAGGCCATTGCCGGAACCCTGCACGATGCGCGCGTAGCGCTGCTGCTCTTCGTTCAAAGGTGTATCGATCAGGAGTTCAGTCATACCAATAATACCGTTCAACGGCGTACGAATCTCGTGACTCATACTCGCCAGGAAATCGGCTTTCACCTGCGCTGCGGCTTCCGCCTGGGCACGAGCTTTGATAAGATTTTTTTCGGTGAGCTGCAGGGAGGCAATAGCCCTAGTTTTTTCATCCAAATCCTGCGCCTGACTGAGCGAGGCAGCAAGGAGTTCGCCCATCAGCTCGAGCGCTTTGGCTTTACGATCATCGAAAGCATTTTTCCGATGAGAAAAGGCGCCAAGCACACCAAAGGTTCGGCCCATATGGCGAACGGCGACCATGATCATCGACTCGATGCCAGCGGCCCGGGTCAACTGTTTATTCACACGAGTGTCGTCGTCGCAGTCGTTACTCAGCTGCGTACCCATCACGCTAAAGACGTGTTCTGCGAAACTGCCTTTAATAGGCATAGGCACACCAATACGTTCGCGGGAGAAGCCCACTGCCGCGCGGCCGATGATCATGTCACCTTCCACAAGACTGAGACTCGCCGAATCAGAACCGGTCATATCGTTAGCTTTTCGAACCACGATATCCATGATTTTTTGCGAATCATATCCGGCCGCCTGAATCTCCTGCTGCATGGCAACGATGTCGCCGAGTCGAGTACTTTGCAAGAGCGCTTCTTCGGTGCGTTTCCGCTCACTCACATCGAGTGTCAGACAAGCTGCACCAATAATAGTCCCTTCGTCATCCCGCAAGCAGGACCAGTGCGATTCAAAGTAGTTATCTTCGAGGGAACCGTCTGATTTGAAGGATTCTCCAGACAGCGCTCGCGTAGCTGATTGAATGACCGAGTTGCCGGGGAAGAGGGAATAGATACTTTTTCCGACTAAAAATTCTGCTTCCTTGCCCAGAGATTTAAGCCCAGAACCTTCACAATGGGTGATGACTCCTTGAGTATCAATCGCCCACAAAATGATTGGTGCTCCGGTGAGAACACTATCGAGGCGCTCCTGGGAAACGATCAGCGATTCGCTCAGGATGGATAGATCGCGTGTTCTTTCGTCTACTCTTTGCTCGAGCTCGTCACGAGCCGCGAGAAGAGATTTTTCTTTTTCCTTGAGATCTGTGATATCGCGATAGACGATCAAAATACCTATGATTTTATCTTTGGCATCATGGTACGGGAAATAGCTTCGGGCTATATGTAGATCTCTTTCATCGATGTTATAGGTCACTTCATCGAAGTAAGGCGCATTAGTTTCAACGACCTTCCTATCAATCGCGCGCATAACATCGGCGACATCCTTTGGCAAGCATTCCAATTTGGACGTAGTGGTAGGCCAGGTGAGCAAAGCTCAAGAGTGCCACGCTGTAGGATTCCCTCGATCCTTCGAGGATTATGCCGAAGACGATCGACCCCATAAAGACGGTCGAGAAGATACGGGCCAGGACTGGATCCGAGCTGAGCGAACTCGTGGAGTTTGCCGTGTTTCCCGCAGCGACAAGAGCGATCAGGATAACGGGAAGACTCGCGAGAGGATACCAGTTGAGTGTCATCACAAAGAGTGCGGCCCACGAGAGCAGGGTCGAATAGAGCAGGCCGTAGGTCAGTACTTTCCAAAGCTTGGGATTGGCATCGATCTGATCATTAGAATAGCGCCCAAGCGGGATGCGAAGGAGAGAGGAAAGAATAATACCGGCACTGAAGCCCATCATGGCCCAAGTGTGGTCTTTGAGATGAGGTGTAAAGAAAAGCAGGATTGAGATGACACACAAATGGCCCATGACTCCGGGCACGATTTTGCTTTTCAGCTCATACAGAGCTTCCCGCTTGATATAAATGTTCATGTCTTCGTTTTTCTTTTCCATGAAGACTGTTCGGAACTCGATTAGGACGCATGAGTTAAAAGAGCGGTCAGCTTTGTATAGAAAAGTGATTGGGCCATTTTCTGGTATTTTTTGCAGATCTAAGTTTCTGATTGGGACGAACTTAGTCGAGATTCAGGCGGTTTTTGCGTAAAGTATTGTCTTGGAGAACGATTGAAATCGCGACGAATGGGTAGTTTAACGCAAGCGCTTTCGGCAGCAAGAATACACATAAGTGAATTTTTTAAGATTTGAGCATTTCGCAAAATTCTCCATTTTATTTAAACAAATTCCTATATTACTGTTTTTGCTTTCACCATCTTTATTCAGGCCTGCAGTGCCAGGCGTTCAGTCCTATACCTTAGGAACCGAAACCCCAGGGCAGACAGGAGAATCTTATGGCTGACGTTTCTGATGAGGCAAGGGAAGAGCAACGCCTGGCTTCGCTCTACAAGATGAATATACTCGACACAGTTCCCGAGGAAGCCTATCAGGACCTCGTGAAGCTGGCCGCGAGTATTTGTGGAACACCCATCAGCGCCATCACACTGTTGGACCGCCACCGTCAATGGTTCAAGGCGATCATTGGTCTCGATGCGCAGGAAACCAGTCGCGATGTTGCCTTTTGCCGCCATACGATTCTCAGCGATGAGCTCCTTCAGATAACGGACTCTCATCTCGATGAGCGCTTCGACGGTAATCCTCTGGCTCATGGCGAGTTGAATCTACGCTTTTATGCGGGCGCACCCCTTATTCTCTCCGACGGTGCGCGCCTTGGGGCGCTTTGCGTACTTGATACCAAGGCAAGAGAGCTTACTCTTGAACAGAAAAATGCGTTGGAAATATTAGCTCGTCAGGTCGTTTCGCAGATCGAACTTGGCCATAAGTATCGCCAGCTCGAAGAGAGTCAAAAGCGAAACCAGGAACAGAAAATTCTTCTCGATGCCGTAGCCGACAACTTTCCTGGCGCTCTCTATCGCTGCATTCTCAACGGCGAAGGGCAGCTCGAGATGAAATATCTGAGCGAAGGATCGAATCGACTCTTCCCCCCTAGTTCACAGATTGCATTAAAAAAACGAATTCTCTCTAAAGAACTTATTCACCCGCTCGACTTCCCATCATTTGAGCGGGCCATCCAAAGTTCGGTCAAAAATCTCTCCGTTTTTAAGTGGGAAGGTCGCCTTGTTGGTGGCAGCAACTTCTCGAAATGGGTACGAGTTGTTTCCACGCCTCGTTTCATCGACGATGTCCTCACATGGGACGGCGTCTTCTTTGATGTCGACTACGAAAAAAATCTGGAAAGCCTCGTTCAGAAAGAAAAAGAAATATCTGTTCAGGCAATGAAGGCGGCTGCATTCGGCAAGTTGGCGAACGGTCTTGCGCACGAGATCAACAATCCTCTGGCCATTATCAAAGGCATCTGCTTTGTCGTTGAACGGAAGACGAAGAAGCCGGATTTCAATCTCGCCGAACTGAATCGAATGCTCTCCACAGTGGCGGAAAACGTCGACCGCATCACCAAGATCATGTCGAGTCTGCAAGGCCTCGCGGTGTCCGGTCAAAGGCAGCCCCTGGAAATAACCACTTTGGGCAACATTTTGGAAACGGCTGAAGTGATGGTCACCGACGACCTGAAACGAGCATCGATTGAACTTGAGATTGATGCTGATAAATCGATCACTCTTCGCTGCCGGTCGACCAGCATCAGTCGAGCGATTGCCAATCTTCTTTTGAACAGCTGCGAGGCTTTGACTGGATCCGAGAAGCCCTGGATCAAAATTCATGCTCGGGAAAAGTCCGGAATTTTAACAATTACAGTTACAGATTCAGGTTTTGGTATAAAATTAGAAGATCGACCTTTCGTCATGGATCCTTTCTATACGACGAAAGACGTTGGAGAAGGCAATGGCCTCGGCCTAGCCGTATCGAGAGCTGTGCTCGAGGATCATGAAGGCGGAATAGAGCTAGATATTACTCATAAGCACACAACATTTGTTATTACATTACCCACTTTGATCAATACGAAAGTGAGACTGGAATGACGACCCCTAAAGGCCGATTGCTCGTGGTTGATGATGAACCGGTCATTCTCGAAATTCTAAAGGCAATGCTCGATGATGAAGCCGACTCTATCGAGACCGCTCAAAACGGGTCAATCGCCCTTGAGAAGATGACCGAGATGCAGTTCGATGCCATTGTTTCCGATATCAGCATGCCGCAGATGACTGGCATTCAAATGCTGGCCGAGATGCGTCAACGGGAGATCGATATTCCAGTAGTGATCCTCACCAGCTACTCGGATAAAGGCAACATGCTAAAGGCGTTGCGCCTAGGGGCGATCGATTTTCTTGAAAAGCCTTTCGACCCCGACAAGCTTTGCCTGGTCGTCCGCAACACCCTTGATCTCGGCATGGCCTATAAGAATTGCGATGCGGAACTCAACGAAATCTACAAAGACAATAAGCTTTCTCCGGAAGCACAGCAAAAGATCAGAGACATCAAATCGAGTAGCCGCTTCTTAAGAAAATCGATGCAGGTAGGCTTGAAAAAATGAAAGACCAAGCTGCGTTCGTCAGTGAACAGCACCTCAAAACAATCCAGTTTCGACTGGGTTTTACTTATGTGTTCATTGCTTTGCAGTGGCTGTTTAGTATTCGATTTTCCATACCACTGCCGAATATTCTCGGCCTCACCCTGCTCGGACTGGGTGGCGTTGCCTTACTTTGCATCACCCCCCCTATCTCCAAGACGGCAAAAGAGTATCTCCTTTGGATAATTTCTCCCGTCGTGTTTGCTGCGGTTCTACAGATGACCATGGTCGGAGCGATTGCGCAATTCAAAGGACTTACGATCATCAGTGCAAGTCTTTTCCTCATCATTACGATGCCGCGGCGCAAATTTCGTTTCATCAGCCCTGTTCTCTTCCTTTTGAGTTTTATAGCGGCAGCAGAAATTCTCGATCACTCCCTCTTTGTGTGGCCTCGTTTGATCTATATGCTTATTCTCGACGTCGTCATCGCCTGCTTCATCAGCAACCAGATGGCTAAGACGGATGAAGGCAATTTTATCGAACGCTACAAGAGCGAAGCCTTCATGAAAAACCTGGTGGGCAGTTCCATCAAAAAATTTATCGCTGAAGGTTCTGACGGTAAACTCGATGGCAAGAGCGCGAACGGCTTTCTCCTCCAGTTTGATATCCGGGGATTTTCGAGTCTTGTAAGAAACTCTGAAGAAGAAGTCTTCATCAATTTTATCCGTGACTACTACGATATTGTGAGCCTGGCGGTCGGCCGACACGGAGGCGTGATTCATCGCACAGCGGGTGACAGTCACATCGTTTGTTTCGGTATCTATAGTAACGAGGACACAGACCGTAAACAGCTCTTTCTCAAAGCCGTCAATTGCTTCGAGGAAATCACCCGTGAGACGAGGCAGGTGCCCCAGCGTCACGGTTTGGTTGACGAACTTAAAATTGGTGGGGCTCTCGATTACGGTGAGCTCAAGGTCCATATCTTCGGCAATAAAGACCATCATCGGGAATTGGATCTTCTCGGGCCTGTCCTCGTTCGCTGCGCGCGTCTTGATATTCAGATCAAGTCGAGGATTTTGAGGTTCATCAAGTCGGCGACAATCCCGTTCGCGACTTTGGACACATCCGCTGGCTGGCCTACCGCATCTTTAGCAAGACTAGCAAATCGGCGGCATAAGTTCGGAAGACTGTCGCTGATGCCAGTAAGGATAGATAGGCTTTACCGCACTTACCTTGTCGAGTCGAGCCGTCTGCTCGGCTGATAGCTTCCAACCCAAAGCACCAAAGTTCTGCCTCAGCTGCTCTTCATTCCTTGCACCAACAACCACACTTGCAACTGTGGGGCGATGCATCACCCAATTCAAAGCCACCTGCGCCACAGTCTTGGTCGTCTCCTCAGCGATCTCTTCCAGCACATCCACGATCTTGTAAAGATGCTCTGACGTCGAGGACACGACAAAGTCCATCTGCGCGGCGCGGCTGCCTTCCGGAGCTGGTTTTCGGCGACTGACCTTGCCCGAGAGCGATCCGCCGGCTAGCGGGCTCCAAACCACGGCGGAAACCTTCTGATCGACCGCGAGAGGCATAAGCTCCCACTCATATTCCCGGCCGACGAGAGAATAATAAACCTGATGCGCAATGTAGCGGGACCAACCATGACGTTCTGAAGCGGACATGGACTTCATAAGATGCCAGCCCGAGAAATTGGAACAGCCGATGTAACGAATCTTGCCGGCCGAGACGAGATCATCAAGAGCCCTCAGCGTCTCCTCAACAGGCGTCGTCGCATCAAAGCCATGCATGTAGTAGAGATCGATATAGTCGGTACCGAGACGCTTCAGGCTCGCTTCACATTCCTTGATCAAGCTGAATCGTGAGGAGCCAAAATCGTTTGGTCCTTTGCCCATACGAAACGTCGCCTTAGTCGCAAGGAGAAGATCCTGTCGTCTGCTTTTAACAGCCGCACCAAGAATTTCCTCGCTCATACCGTCCGAATACATGTTCGCTGTATCAAAAAAATTCATGCCGTATTCCAGGCAAACATCGATGAGGCGCTGCGCTTCGCTCAGATCGCTGCTGCCCCACTTTTTAAAGAAGTCACTGCCGCCACCAAAAGTTGCGGTACCGTAGCTCAAGGCCGGAACAGAGAATCCAGAGCCTGCGAATTTTCGATATTCCATTTCTATTTTCCTTATGATCTGCTTGGGAACAGGCGACTTTACCTCCGAAAGTCCACTCGGTTCAACGATACTTCACTTGTTGGCTTCGATCGATATCGACTAACATCTGAGGATCAGTTCAGATCTACAGACATACCAATGTGTCATTACTGACTTTAATAAAGGAAAACGAGATGAAGTCGATAAAAAAAGTCGCGGGTGCAATCTCTCTCCTCCTCCTGGCAAGCAGCCTAAGCTCCTGCGGATCGGACGTTCCCAGTCAAAGCAGTGTCATCGCTTCCGATAACTACGCGATCGGCGATCGGGTGAATGTCGAGCGTATCCTCGATGCGCGCCTGAGAGCCCAGTCACCGGTCTACCAACTCTTCTACGTGCACGGCACAATTCCGACTGGGATCGCTCTTTACGACCAAAGCAAAGTGGTCGACATCAACAGCTACCAATACATATCGCCGGACAGCGGATTGATCTTTTCCATTGGACCCATCAACGAAGATAATCCTGAAAAGCCATTTTCTGAAGTTATAGATTCCGTGACTTCTGCCGTTGTCGGGACGGTGACCTACACGCCTGCCACCGAGACTTCAAGTCGATACTTCGAACTCACTGAGCTTTGTACAGGCGCTTACGAAGACGCTTGTACGATCACCTTTGATCCCGAGGCTTTGGACTACAGCATCGAATATCCTGCTGGCTGACCCGAAAAGGCCCTGCAGCCGCGGGGCTTTCCTACGTAATCCGATTCGCCGACGCCCTTAAAC
>SEDW01001388.1 GCA_004193325.1 Pseudomonadota bacterium
AGGCGAGTCCAGTCGTTCAATTTCCAACCGAATTCAAAGATCATTGGCGCGATGGTGATACCGGTGTCGGTAACACGGCCGGTAACGATAATATTTGGTTTCCACTTCAGGGCTTCAACGACCGGAGCTGCACCGAAATAGATGTTCGCCGCTTGAATACGCTGAGCGACTGGCGCAAACTTCGAGCCATCTTCCATATTGTCGAATGCGATGCCAGATGCCTGAAGACGATCGAGGTCAGGAAGAATGTCATCGCCATAGACGGTCGCGATGCGAGGGCTCAGGCCCAGTTCTTTCGCGAGTTTGGCAATCGCCTGAGCGCAAGCGGTTGGGTTCACGCCACCGGCATTGGTAATGATCGTGGTGCCGTCAGCCATGAGCTTGGGCAAAACCTTCTTCAGCATCGGGAGAAAGTCCCTGGCATAGCCGGCTTCTGGTTCCGAGGACCGTTGTTTTTGGAGGATGGACATGGTGATCTCAGCGAGAAAATCCATGCTGATGTAATCGAGCTTTCCACCAAAAACCTGACGTTCAAGAGCGTTAGGATCATCACCCCAGTAGCCGCCCGCGTTACCAATGCTAATTGTCTTGCTCATTCGGATCCCCTTCGAAAAACGTAATATCTTGATTGAAGCGTAATTTAAGGCTGACTGAAACTTACATTCGGAAAACACCGTTACGAGTCTCTTCCCATTCGTGATGCAAGGTGCTTGCAAGCGCTTTGGCGAGAACGGAGCGGGTCTTACGAGGGTCGATGATGCCATCGTCCCAGAGACGAGCCGAAGAGTAGTAGGCGCTACTTTCCTTCTCGTACTTATCCAAAATGGGTTGACGGATAGCCTTGATGTCAGCTTCCGTGAGTTCTTTGCCTTGTTTGGAAAGCTGCTGAATCTTCACCGTCGCGAGGACATCAGCGGCTTGCTCGCCACCCATGACTGAGATCTTGGCGTTCGGCCACATGAAGAGGTAGCGTGGGTCGTAGGCGCGACCACACATACCATAGTTACCCGCTCCGAAACTGCCGCCGACAACGACGGTGAATTTGGGAACCTTGGCATTGGCAACCGCGTGGACGAGCTTTGCTCCATCCTTGGCGATGCCTGCGTGTTCGTATTTTTTACCGACCATAAAGCCAGTGATGTTTTGAAGGAAAAGGAGTGGGATCTTCTCTTGCGTGCAGAGTTCGATGAAGTGCGTGCCCTTCAATGCGCTCTCCGAGAAGAGAACACCGTTGTTTGCAAGAATGCCGACGGGAATCCCTTCGATGTGAGCGAAGCCGCAAATCAGGGT
>SEDW01000023.1 GCA_004193325.1 Pseudomonadota bacterium
TCTTGCTCCTGCTCCATCCAGTCCATCGTCGCACTACCATCGTGCACTTCACCGATTTTATGAATTTTACCGGTATAGAAAAGGATGCGTTCGGTGGTCGTTGTTTTACCGGCATCAATGTGGGCCATAATTCCGATATTGCGAAGTTTGGAAAGCTCACTCGTTTTCATGGGCATCTCGTGCTGGATGTGAAGTGGCTGCCGGGCAGAAGTCGTCTCAAAGACACGGAAGACAAGGCAGAGACCTTGATTCACCGAGGCTTAGAGACGGCTTCAGAGCAAAAAAAAACTGTTCGCAGAAATCCCGTGAGGGATAACATATTGCGAACAGTTTTAGACTAAAAACTTTTAGATTACCAACGGTAGTGAGCAAACGCTTTGTTCGCTTCAGCCATCTTGTGAACGTCTTCACGACGTTTGATGGTCGCTCCGCGTTTGTTGGCAGCGTCTAGGAGTTCGCCAGCGAGGCGCTCAACCATGCTTTTTCCGCTACGCTTACGAGCGAACTCGATGAGCCAACGAAGAGCAAGAGCTTGACGACGCTCAGGACGGATCTCGATCGGAACTTGGTAGTTTGAGCCACCAACACGACGAGATTTAACTTCGAGCAACGGCTTAGCGTTGTCGAGAGCAGTTTTAAACGTCTCAACGGGATCAACGCCAGTGGCTTTGATTTCTTCCATTGCGCCGTAAAAAGCTTTCTCAGCTGCAGCTTTTTTGCCGTCGATCATCATACTGTTGATGAACTTAGTAATTACTTCTTCCTTGTAAACTGGATCAGGAAGAATCTCTCTCTTTTGTGCTACGTGGCGACGAGCCATGAGTCACTCCATTCTCGGTCAGCGGTTTCGGTTGTTACTTCTTAGGTCTTTTAGCGCCGTATTTACTACGAGCTTGGCGACGAGCGTTAACACCAGAGCAGTCAAGTGAACCGCGCACGATGTGATAACGAACACCTGGTAAGTCTTTCACTTTTCCACCGCGGACAAGAACAACACTGTGCTCTTGAAGGTTGTGACCTTCACCGCCGATGTACGAAGTTACTTCGATACCGTTTGTTAGACGTACACGAGCAACCTTACGCAAAGCAGAGTTAGGTTTTTTCGGTGTAGTCGTATAAACGCGAGTACAAACGCCGCGTTTTTGAGGTGAAGCCTTCAGAGCTGGAGACTTAGTCCGGTTTCTCTGAATGTTTCTTCCAGTAGCAATCATCTGGTTGATAGTAGGCATGCTGATCTTTCCTTCAATCCTAATGCGCTCGTTTAAACACAAAATCTATCTTCGGTGGCGGGTGGCAGGTCGCAGCACGTCCCTGATTTTAACTCACCAGGCCCCTTGGATAACTTTTAGCTCAAACGTATTTACCTAACGCGAGGCATGTATCAGTACCAATTGAGGGGCAAGAAAGCAAGTCGAATCTAGCTTATCGGGACGGCCTAGAAAGGAAAAAAGGACCTCGGATAAATCCGAGGTCCCCTTTGCTGCACAAGGTTTCCAGTAGCTTAGCTATTGGCTTCCATTGCGGCTACTTTGGCAGACTCGTCCTGGGCACCGCGCACGCGCGATTCCATACGACGGTACTGGTTGGAACCGGAACCAGCTGGTACCAGACGTCCCATAATTACGTTTTCTTTCAAGCCGCGAAGATGGTCAACTTTGCTGTTGATCGCTGCTTCAGTAAGAACCTTGGTAGTCTCTTGGAACGAGGCAGCTGAGATAAAGCTGTCTGTCGACAAGGACGCCTTGGTAATACCGAGGAGGACTGCTTCAGCAAGTGCTTCCTGGCCGCCTTCAGCGCGGATCTTAGCATTGGTGATTTCGAATTCAGCACGCTCAACTTGTTCAGTTGGGAGATACTTCGAATCGCCTGGGCTAAGAACCTTAACTTTTCGGCACATCTGACGAACGATACACTCGATGTGCTTATCGTTAATCTTCACACCTTGAAGACGATATACGTCCTGGATTTCATCAACCAAGTACTTGGCGAGTGAAATGTGGCCCAGGATGCGCAGGATATCGTGAGGACTTGGAGAACCGTCGACCAATGTCTGGCCCTTACGGATATAGTCACCCTCTGTAACGATGATGTGACGACCCTTAGGAACCGTAAAGTCTTGGCTCACACCGTCGTCGCCAACCACGATAAGCTTACGCTTACCTTTGGAGTCAGCACCGAAGGTTACTGTACCGTCACGATCCGACATGATCGCGTAGTCTTTAGGCTTACGAGCTTCAAAGAGTTCAGCAACGCGTGGAAGACCACCGGTGATGTCCTTTGTTTTCGCCGTTTCGCGAGGAATCTTGGAGATAACGTCACCAGGCATGACTTCGGCGCCGTCATCGATGAAGATCGTTGTACCTACTGGAAGGTTGTAACGAGCTTCACGCTTACCGTCGACCGATACGAGGCGACCGGTTTCCCTGTCCAAAATCTCGATCGCTGGCTTAAGATCCGTACCGCGAGTCTCGATGACAACTTTACGAACGAGGAATGTAGCCTCATCAGTACGTTCTTCAACCGATTGACCCTCACGAAGATCGTGATACTTGATCCGGCCGCCAACTTCCGCAAGGATTGGGTTCGCAAATGGATCCCATTCCATCAGAGGCATACCCGCTTCAACTTCCTGACCGTCTTTGACGAGAAGGGTTGAACCGTAGGTAACTGGATAAACATCGCGAATAGAACCTGACTCTTTATCGGTGACTTTGATCTCACCGTTACGACTCAAGACGATTCGTTTGCCTTCGCGGTTTGTGACAACGGTCAGGCGCTCGAATTTAACGAGACCCGAGAATCCGGTGTCACGAGTATTTTTCTCAACTTTGTGAGAAACAGTACCCCCAAAGTGGAAAGTACGCATGGTCAACTGTGTACCTGGTTCACCGATCGACTGAGCCGCGATAACACCGATCGCTTCGCCCGCGTTAATCAAGTGGCCAGTAGCCAAGTCGCGTCCGTAACATTTTGCACAGATACCGCTTTTCGCCTGACAGGTCAGAACCGAACGGATACGAACGAGTTCGATACCGGCGTCATCTGTTCTCTTAGCGATATGCTCATCGACCAGAGCACCTGGCTCAGCGATGTTATCGCCAGTCACAGGGTGGTTGATGGAATCGAGGATCACACGACCCAGGATACGATCACCGATCGATTGTTTAATCTCTGAACCTTCACGCAGTGGAATCATGGCGATGCCTTGACCCGTTCCGCAATCGTATTCATGGATAACACAGTCTTGTGCAACGTCGACGAGACGACGAGTCAAGTAACCCGAACTCGCTGTTTTGAGCGCGGTATCCGCGAGGCCCTTACGAGCACCGTGGGTAGAGGTAAAGTACTCAAGAACGGTTAGACCTTCGCGGAAGTTCGCCGTAATTGGAGTTTCGATAATCTCACCAGACGGCTTGGCCATGAGGCCTCGCATACCAGCAAGCTGACGAATCTGCTGAGCCGAACCACGAGCACCAGAGTCAGCCATCATGAAGATCGAGTTCGATGAATCGACTTCGCGATCGATGCCTTTATGGTCTTTCTTGGTCTGCTTCGCGATGTTCTTAAACATCTCTTCCGCAATGTTCTCAGTTACTTTCGCCCAGATATCGATAACTTTATTGTAGCGTTCCCCTTCAGTCAAAAGACCTTCAGAGTACTGCTCTTTAATACGTTTAACTTCTTCGTACGCTTCGTCTAGGAGGCGACGTTTGCCTTCTGGAACAACCATGTCACCGATCGCGATAGACAGACCAGCTTTGGTCGAATAGCGATAGCCCATGGCGCGTAGGGAGTCAGCGAGAAGAACAGTCTTTTTCGGGCCAGCAATACGGAACGTCTGGTCGACGAGAGCAGCGAGCTCTTTTTTACCAAGACGACGGTTGATGACGTCGAAAGAAAGTTCATCCGGAAGTACTTCCGAAAGAAGCACGCGACCGACAGTCGTGTCATAGCGTTTGCCGTTCACACGAACAACAACCGGTGCCTGAAGGCTGACTTCGTTATGGTCATAGGCCACGCGAACTTCTTCGATCGAACCGAAGGTTTTACCAGCGCCGGTGGCGCTGATGTTCTCTTTAGTCATGTAGTAGATACCAAGGACGATATCCTGGGTAGGTACGATGACTGGAGAACCGGAAGCAGGACTCAGGATGTTGTTAGTCGACATCATGAGTACGCGAGCTTCCATCTGCGATTCAACAGATAGAGGAACGTGAACAGCCATCTGGTCACCGTCGAAGTCCGCGTTAAAGGCGAAACATACGAGGGGGTGAAGCTGGATAGCTTTACCTTCGATAAGTACCGGCTCGAAAGCCTGGATACCGAGACGGTGAAGCGTAGGAGCACGGTTCAAAAGAATTGGGTGTTCCTTGGTTACTTCTTCCAAGATGTCCCAAACTTCTGGACGCTCTTTTTCGACCAGTTTCTTCGCAGATTTGATGGTCGAGACGATACCATGTTCTTCAAGCTTGTTATAAATAAACGGCTTGAAGAGCTCGATCGCCATTTTCTTAGGAAGGCCGCACTGGTGCAGTTTCAGTGTAGGACCAACAACGATAACCGAACGACCAGAGTAGTCGACACGTTTACCGAGCAAGTTCTGACGGAAACGACCTTGCTTACCTTTAAGCATGTCCGAGAGAGAACGGAGTGCGCGTTTGTTCGGGCCAGTGAAGACCTTACCGCGACGACCGTTATCGAAGAGCGCATCGACAGCTTCCTGAAGCATGCGTTTTTCGTTACGGATAATGATTTCTGGAGCGTTCAACTCGATCAAGCGCAGGAGGCGGTTGTTACGGTTGATAACGCGGCGATAGAGATCGTTAAGATCTGAAGTCGCAAAACGTCCACCGTCCAATGGAACCAAAGGACGAAGATCCGGAGGCAGAACAGGAATAACGCTGAGCATCATCCATTCTGGCTTCGAGTCGTTGTTTCTGAAGGCTTCAACAACCTTCAGACGTTTTTGCAATTTCTTACGAGCCGCTTCCGAGCTTGCTTCGAGCAAAGCTTTACGAAGATCGTCGCCCAAATCTTCGATGCGAAGAGCCGAGAGAAGTTCCTGAATAGCTTCCGCGCCGACGCCGACTTGGAATGCACCGTTACCGTGCTCTTGGAGAAGTTGCTCGTACTCGTCTTCACCGATAACTTGGCCAAGACGGAGCTTGGTTACATCTTCGTTACCGACGTCTAGAACGACATAAGACTCACTGTAAAGAATGCGTTCAACATCCTTCAAAGCGATATCCAAAATCGCACCGATACGAGACGGGAGAGATTTGAGGAACCAAATATGAGCAACCGGAGTTGCCAAGTTGATGTGACCCAAACGCTCACGACGAACTTTAGAGTGGATAACTTCCACGCCGCACTTGTCACAGACGATACCACGGTGCTTCATGCGTTTATATTTACCGCAGATACACTCGAAGTCTCGTACTGGGCCAAAGATTTTTGCACAGAACAAACCATCACGTTCAGGTTTGAAAGTTCTGTAGTTGATCGTCTCTGGTTTTTTAACTTCGCCATAAGACCAACTGCGGATCTTTTCTGGTGAAGCCAGTGAAATTTTGATCGCACTGAAACTTAACGGATCAGTAGGCTTATCGAAAAAATTTACCAAGTCGTTCAAGAGAGTAGCCTCCATTTGCACGGTTGGAGTCCGGGGGGCTAAATCGCCCCCCGCTCTTTATTAAGGGTCTTAATTATTGGAGAAACTATCGAGGCCGAATTCTTCGTCGTCTTTGATGAGGTTGACGTCAAGCGCGAGCGCCTGAAGTTCCTTAACAAGAACGTTGAAGCTTTCTGGAAGTCCAGGACTCATCAAGTTCTGACCTTTGACGATCGATTCATACATACGAGTACGACCCAAAACGTCATCCGACTTAACTGTGAGGAATTCCTGCAGCGTATTCGCAGCACCGTAGGCTTCCATCGCCCACACTTCCATCTCCCCTAGACGCTGACCACCGAACTGAGCCTTACCACCAAGCGGCTGCTGGGTTACCAGCGAGTAAGGACCGATAGAACGTGCGTGGATCTTCTCATCAACCAAATGGTGAAGTTTCAACACGTACATAACACCAACGGTTACGCGGTTATCGAAACGGTTACCCGTACGGCCATCGAAGAGCTCGCTCTGTCCATCAATATTCAGACCAGCAAGTTCAAGGTAGTTCTTAACATCCGATTCAGCAGCACCGTCGAACACTGGGTTCGCGAGATGCACACCTTCGCGGTATTTTTTGACGAAAGATTTCAATTGATCTGTCGTCGCAGTCTTAACGAAGTCTTGAACTTCAGCCGTATCCCAGATCTTAAAGATGATGCCTTCGAGTTCTTTACGAACTTCCGACTGATCTAGATTCTCAAGGTACGTTTGAAGTTTCTCGCCGAGACCTTTAGCAGCCCAACCCAAGTGCGTTTCCAGAATCTGGCCAACGTTCATTCGAGAAGGAACACCGAGTGGGTTCAAGACGATGTCGACAGGGCGACCATCAGTAAGGAACGGCATGTCTTCCTCTGGGAGGATACGAGACACAACACCCTTGTTACCGTGTCGTCCAGCCATTTTGTCACCAACTTGGAGCTTACGTTTAATCGCAACGTAAACCTTAACCATTTTGATAACGCCTGGGGGCAATTCGTCGCCTTTACGAACTTTCTTGATCTGCTCTTCCGTCATGAAACGGATGAGGTTGATCTTCTCACGCAAGCTTTCAACAACTTTTGTGAGGAGAGAGTTCTTGTGAGCGTCTTTAACTGCGAGCTGTTCCCAGTAAACATATTCGAGTTTGGTCAAGAAAGTTTCATCAAGGACAGCGCCGAGTGAAGCTACAGTTGAACCATCTCGTGAGCGAATTTCGCCAGCAAGAGCTTCACCAGCCAGGATCTTAGCGATCTTACGGGCAGCGGAGTCCTTGATGATCGTAATACGATCGTTCTCATCTTTACGAAGGCGAGCGATTTCCTCGTCTTCAATCTGCAGACTACGAGTGTCTTTAACAGCACCTTCACGGGCGTATACTTTCGCGCCAATGACAGTACCGACAACACCAGGTGGTACGCGGAGTGAAGTATCACGAACATCGCCGGCTTTTTCGCCGAAGATCGCACGCAGAAGTTTTTCTTCCGGTGTGAGCTGGGTCTCGCCTTTCGGAGTGATCTTACCTACGAGCAAGTCGTTAGGTTTAACATCAGCACCGATACGGATAATGCCCGCGTCGTCGAGGTTACGAAGAGCTTCTTCGCCAACGTTTGGAATATCGGAAGTGATTTCTTCCTGGCCGAGTTTTGTGTCACGCGAAATACATTCAAATTCCTGAATGTGGATCGATGTGTACAAATCCTCTTTAACTACGCGTTCGGAGATCAGAATTGAATCTTCGAAGTTGTAACCGGACCAAGGCATGAAAGCCACGACCACGTTTTGTCCAAGAGCAAGTTCGCCCATCTCAGTTGCAAATCCGTCAGCGATAATATCGCCTTTACGAACGAACTCACCTTTGACGACGATAGGCTTCTGGTTGATACAGGTATCAACGTTTGAGCGCTTGTTCTTCTCGAGTTTGTAAATGTCAACTTCCGCACCGACCTCAGTTTTGCTGGTGTCTGGTTCTTCCGTTTTGATGACGATACGTTCCGCATCAACCGACACGACGAAACCATCACGTTTAGCAACGATCGTAGCTCCGGAGTCTCGCGCAACGATGCGCTCCATACCGGTACCGATCAACGGCGCTCTTGTTTTAAGAAGAGGAACCGCCTGACGCTGCATGTTCGATCCCATCAAGGCTCGGTTAGCATCATCGTTTTGCAGGAACGGAATCAAGTTCGCAGCGACCGAAACGAGCTGGCTGGTCGAAACGTCCATCAAGTCGGCTTCTTCACCGCGGACGATTTCGTTTTCACCGGCACGACGTGCGTAGACGAGATCATCAGGAGAACCAATATCACCCGCCTGAGCGATGACGTGGTCTTGATGCTCTTCAGCTGCTGAGTAGTAACGAACAGCAGATTTGCCACCGTTTTCGTCAGTCAAGCTCTTGAACGGAGTTTCAATAAAGCCGTACTCGTTAACCTTCGCGTAAGTCGCCAAAGACGAGATCAGACCGATGTTTGGACCCTCTGGAGTCTCAATCGGACAGATACGACCGTAGTGAGTAGGGTGAACGTCACGGACTTCGAAACCAGCGCGTTCACGACTCAAACCCCCAGGCCCGAGCGCTGACAGACGACGCTTGTGAGTAACTTCGGACAGTGGGTTCGTCTGGTCCATGAATTGGCTCAGCTGCGAACTACCGAAGAACTCTTTAACAACAGCCGATGCCGGTTTGTTGTTAACGAAATCGTGTGGCAATAGCGTGTCGACGTCACCAAGCTGGAGACGCTCACGAATTGCGCGTTCAATACGCAAGAGACCGATACGGTATTGGTTTTCGAGAAGCTCACCGACTGCGCGAACGCGGCGGTTCGAAAGGTTATCGATATCATCGATTTGACCCTTCTCGTTTTTCAAGCCGATCAAGTACTCAACAGCGCGAAGAATATCTTCTTTGGTAAGAGTGCGGATTTCTAGTGGTACTTCAAGACCCAACTTTTGGTTGAGCTTCATACGACCAACGGCACTCAAATCATAACGATCGGCATTGAAGAACAGGTTCTCAAACAATGCGGTCGCTGGTTCGATTGTTGGGGGATCACCGGGACGCATTCTCTTATATATTTCAAGAATGGCCTCCTCTTTCGAATCAATCTTGTCGGATACCAGGGTATTCCTAAAGCTTGAGTCAGCGTTAACACCATCGATAAAGAGTACAGAGAAAGCGTTTACGCCACCCTTGATCATCTTCTCGAGGTGATCGATACCGAGTTCGGTATTGAGCGGAACCAAAGCTTTACCGGCTTTGTCGACGATGGCATTAGCGGAAACTTTTCCGACCAACTCATCCTGTTCCATGGCAACATATTCGATACCGGCTTGTTCCATTTGACGAATCGCGCCGACCGAAATTCTGCGGCCTTTTTTGACAAGAACTTTACCGTTCGCAGGATCGATAAGGTCAGTCAAAGCTCTTTGACCACGAAGGATTTCATAGTTGAGTTTTTTCTCAAGCTTGCCTTCGCGGATACGAATTTCTTCTTTTTTATAGAAACGATCGAGAAGCTCTTGCTCGGTATAACCCAGAGCTTTGAGCAGGATCGTGCCATGCATTTTACGACGACGGTCAATGCGAAGATAAAGAATGTCTTTTGCATCGAATTCGAAGTCGAGCCAGCTGCCGCGATATGGAATCACGCGAGCTGTGTAGAGGAGCTTACCGGAGGCACTGTTGCGACCCTTGTCATGGTCAAAGAACACACCAGATGAACGGTGCAACTGGGAAACTACAACACGCTCTGTACCGTTGATGATGAAAGTACCGTCTTCCGTCATCAATGGAATTTCGCCGAAGTAAACTTCCTGCTCTTTAACGTCACGAATGCTTTTTACATTCGTCTCCTTGTCGAGGTCCCAAACTACCAGTCGGATTACGACTTTCAAAGGAGCGGCAAAGCTCATACCGCGCTGACGACATTCGTCGACGGTATACTTCGGCTCTTCGAAGGAATAGCTGACAAACTCGACAGAGGCAGTCTCTGCAAAGTGTGTGATTGGGAAGACCGAATTGAATACTGCCTCTAATCCCACGCTCTTCCGGTTTTGTGGAAGATCTTCAGCTTGCAAGAAAGAGTTGTAACTATTTCTCTGAAGTTCGATGAGATAAGGTATGTCAATAGCCGGGGCAATTTTTTCAAATCGTTTTCGAGGACGAGTAAAACTGGAAGCTAGGGAGGTCATTGAGCACTCCTATTGAAGGAATCCTGTTTTTCGCAGCGTAGAAACCAACGCTTCCACGAGAAGTTGCACAGATACCATAGGGTGAGTTAATTTGCGGTTAGCGCATCAACTCTCCAAACGATAGCCATGCCATTTTTGAAGAAATTCATAACTCTCCTAAAGTCTCGCGTTCAACCGACACAGGAATATATACGGCATAATTGCATAGAATTTAGAACAGTCAGGTTGTGGTGACCAAAAAAATAAAAAGCCACCGCCCTTTTTATAGCCAATTTGACTGGTCAAAAAGGAGTGCAGGGTAATAAACCCCTCACCATGTTTACGGTAACTTCCAAAATCATTGATCCGATAAAACCGGCAAAAGTCTTGTTCCACGCTGCTTTGACAAAATGACTTGCCTAAGAAACGAAGACAAAACTCCTACATCACATATCCTCAAAGTCAACAGGATATATGGAATTCAAGCAACAAAAAAGCGGAAAGATATGCTAAGCCATTTTAAATGGTTAGCATATACTTCCCGACTCTCGAGATTACTTAACTTCGACTTTAGCACCAGCTTTTTCGAGAACTTCTTTAATCTTCTGAGCTTCATCCTTAGGAATGTTAGCTTTAACTTCCTTTGGAGCGCCTTCAACGAGGTCTTTCGCTTCTTTCAAGCCGAGGCCTGTAATAGCGCGAACTTCTTTGATTACGTTGATTTTTTGAGCGCCAGCGTCTGTGAGGACAACTGTGAACTCAGTTTTCTCTTCAGCAGGTGCAGCAGCTGCTGCAGCTGGAGCGAATGCCATTGGAGCGGCAGCGCTTACACCGAATTTTTCTTCGAGTTCTTTCACGAGCTCAGCAGCTTCGAGAAGAGTCAAATTTTCGAGAAACTCAACGACTTGGTCTTTAGTAGCTTTTGACATAACGTCTTCCTCCCAATCACACCGGATTAGCTATTACCTTGAACAAAAGTTCCCGGATTAAGCTGTTTTCTTATCTTTAATAGCATTGATCACTTGGACCACGCTTCTGTTCACGCCGTTAAGCACACCCATAATTCCCTTGTGAGGAGCTACCAGAGTACCAATGATTTGCGCCAAAAGAACATCTTTCGACGGCAAGTCTGCGATGACCTGAAGTTGGTTTTTAGTGTATGCCTCGCCGTCTAGTTGTCCTGCAGTCACTTTGAAATTGGAGTGATCCTTTTCAAACTGAAGAGCAGTCTTAGTCGCCTGAGCAGAATCACCGTAAGCATAAATTACGCCTACTGGACCCTTGAAATTAGTAGACAACTTGTCGAACTGTTGTTGTTCGATTTTGATTGCCTTAATTGCAATACGGTTCTTTACGATTTTGAACTCTGCCGAAGCTTTGCGAAGTTCAACGCGTAATTTTGTGAGTTCTTCAACAGTCAAGCCGCGGTATTCCGCGAGGATAACTGCTTTAGACTTCGAAAAACGAGCGGCTGCGACTTCTCGTAGCGCCTCTTTACCTTTGCGATCCATGAGTCACTTCCTCTCTTAAATCTTAAAAGGAGTGCTGTCAACACGCACACCAGGACCCATTGTCGCCGATAGAGCCATCTTCTTAAGGTAAGTACCTTTAGCAGTCGACGGCTTAACTCTCAACAAAGTATCGATGATGGTCTTTGCGTTATCAGCGAGATTTTCAGGTGTGAAGTTCGTACGACCGATTGAAAGGTGTACGATACCTGCTTTGTCTACGCGATACTCAGCGCGGCCAGAACGAAGTTCGTTAATAGCTTTTTCTACTTCGAATGTCACGGTACCAAGCTTAGGGTTTGGCATTAGGCCGCGAGGACCAAGCACCTTACCAAGTTTACCGACGACGCCCATCATATCTGGAGTTGCAATAACTTGGTCAAAGTCGAGCCAGCCTTCGCTGATACGCTTAGCCAAATCATCACCACCGACAGCATCGGCACCGAGATTCGTTGCTTCGTTCGCTTTTTCGCCTCTAGCGAATACCACGATACGAACTTTTTTGCCAAGTCCATGTGGGAGGAGAATCGCGCCGCGAAGGTTTTGATCCGCATGACGAGGATCTACACCAAGATTGACAGCAAGGTCAACGGACGCATCCATTTTGGAGAAGGATGTTTCTTTTACGAGTTTGCAGGCCTCAAGAAGGTCGTAATTTTTATCACGATCTACTTTTGAGAGGGCTGCACGATACTTCTTACCGCGTTTAGCCATAATATTCTCCGTAGTCCAATCGAACCTTAATAACTAAGGCTCTCCTACTATGTAGTTAAGCAGGACTTATTTAACTTCGAGTCCCATGCTGCGCGCAGAACCCAGGATGATCTTAACTGCTGCATCTTCTTCGTATGCGTTAAGATCTTCCATTTTTGTTTTTGCGATTTCTTTGACCTGAGCAAGAGTTACAGAACCTGCAACTGCTGTACCTGGAGTCTTAGATCCGCTTTCGAGCTTAGCTGCTTTTTTAAGCAAGTCTGAAGCTGGGGGACTTTTAGTGATGAAACTAAAAGACTTGTCTGCAAAAACTGTGATCACGGTAGGCAGAATGGAGCCAACCTGCTTTGTAGTTTTTGCGTTGAACTCCTTACAAAAGGCCATGATATTTACACCTCGTTGACCGAGGGCTGGACCGATTGGAGGAGCTGGGTTTGCTTTACCTGCCGGAATCTGCAATTTGATAAATCCGACAATCTTTTTTGCCACGGTTCTGCTCCTTATTCGCACTACCAAATAGCGATCTGAATCAAGACTTGGAACAGGGGGTTTACGCTATTTCGATTTGAGCGTCAAGCACATAATCATGTTACTCAACACCAGCGAATTCCCCGCTAGCCCAGACTGGACAAGATGCTTAAATCTTATCAACCTGATTGAAGTCTAGCTCTACAGGAGTCTCTCTTCCGAAGATACTCACGAGTACACGAACTTTCATTTTATCAGGACGAACTTCATCAATTACGCCGTCAAAATTACTAAACGGACCATCCATAACTTTCACAGAGTCGCCTTTAGCGAAGTGGAATTCTGTTTCCACCACGCCGCCAGAGGCTGCCAAGGCTTCTTCTGCGGCTGCTTCTGGATTAGTCAAACGCAGGACTTCATGGTCGGGCAGCGCCTTAGGATGGCGAGCGTTACCAACGAAGCCTGTAATTTTTGGGGTGCTCTTCACAATGTGCATGGACGCATCGTCCAGATGCATTTGCACAATGATGTAGCCAGGGAAAGAGGTGCGTGACACGGCGCGTTTCTTACCAGCCTTGTTCACGGTTTCGCTGACTGTGTGGGGAATATAGATATCCCCGAATTTTTCTGATTGATCTTCGCTTTTCGCTCGATCGATGAGACCGGCTTTCGCCTTCTCTTCGAAGCCCGAATAGGTATGGATAACGTACCATTTAAGATCGTAAGTCATCGAATAGCCTCTTTGCATACAAAGGTTCATGAGTCCTGTCGCAACAACAAGGCGTATCACTAGCGTGATCCCCGCCAATATCGACAAGAGAAATAGACGAGACATTATAACACTCGGTATTTGGTACGCAAATGCCGAGCTTGCTATTGTGGGATTTCAGGGAAGGAATTGAAGCTTTCCTGAAGACCACAATCGCCTCTTAAGACAGACCTTGCTTTCTTCAGTAAAGCGCTCGGAATGTATGCCACTTAAGACAGAAGGAAGCCGAAAATCTTCGCCCAAATAAGGTCAAAGATTGAAAGGATAACGGCAAAGATACCAACGACAATGCATACAACCGTTGTCATACGGCGAGTATCAAGCATCGATGGCCAGCTGACTTTTCTAAGTTCGCCAAGAGCCGACAAGAAATATTCGTGACGTTCTTTGTCTGCAAACAGGTAGTAAGTTGCAGCAAGTGCAATGACCACAGAACCTAGAGCAGCAGCAGTTGGGTACCATTCATCAAAACGATCTGCCCAGCCTGTTTGAACTCCTAGAGTCCCTGTTGCTTTCCACGCGGTATAAGCAACGATAGCTCCGAAGACCACGTAACAAACGCGCAACCAATAGGCATCATCTTTATTCATTGGTCCCTCTTGGATCCGAAAGATTACTGACCAAACGTTTATAGAGCATAGTCACTAAGCGACTTGCTCAAGAGGAAGAGCAGGCGAGGTCGGACTCGAACCGACAACAGTCGGATTTGGAATCCGATGCTCTACCATTGGAGC
This sequence comes from Pseudomonadota bacterium, assembly GCA_004193325.1. Classification (GTDB taxonomy): domain Bacteria; phylum Bdellovibrionota_B; class Oligoflexia; order Oligoflexales; family Oligoflexaceae; genus Oligoflexus. Next base: position 14,014 of record SEDW01000023.1, read on the forward strand.
TACTCGCCTATTGTCTTACAACAATCTTCATATGTTTTAAAAAACAAAGAAAGATCTTTTCAACATCGAATCAAGAGAGCTGCTCTTTTGGAGCAGCTCTTATTCTTGAATAATGCTTTTACTTAGTCTGGAAGGATCTCAGCTACGACGCCGGCGCCAACTGTACGGCCACCTTCACGGATAGCAAAGCGGAGCTCTGTATCCATCGCGATCGGCTGAATCAACTCGACTTCTACGTCGATGTTGTCGCCTGGCATAACCATTTCAACATCATCTGGTAGTTTGATAGCGCCAGTCACGTCCGTTGTACGGAAGTAGAACTGAGGACGGTATCCTTTGAAGAATGGAGTGTGACGTCCACCTTCTTCTTTAGTCAAGACGTACACAGAAGCTTTGAACTTCTTGTGAGGCTTGATAGCGCCTGGCTTAGAAAGAACCTGACCGCGCATGATGTCTTCGCGTTTTGTACCGCGGAGAAGAACACCAACGTTGTCGCCTGCACGACCTTCGTCGAGCAATTTACGGAACATTTCAACACCGGTACAGATAGTTTTCGCTGTGTCTTTAAGACCAACGATTTCCATCTCTTCGCCGACTTTGATGATACCGCGTTCTACACGACCAGTAACAACAGTACCACGACCAGAGATCGAGAATACGTCTTCGATAGGCATTAGGAACGGACGATCGATTGGACGTTCTGGAAGAGCAACGTGCTCATCAACAGCGTTCATCAATTCGATCAACTTTTGTGCCCATGGATCTTCTTTAGTTGTTGCTTCGAGAGCTTTCAAAGCAGAACCGCGGATGATTGGGGTAGTGTCGCCTGGAAACTTGTAAGCAGATAGAAGTTCACGAACTTCCATATCTACAAGGTCAAGCAATTCTTCGTCATCAACCATGTCAACTTTGTTCAAGAAGACAACGATTGCTGGAACACCTACTTGGCGAGCAAGCAAGATGTGTTCACGTGTCTGAGGCATAGGACCATCAGCTGCGGAACAAACAAGGATCGCACCGTCCATTTGGGCAGCGCCAGTGATCATGTTCTTAACATAGTCAGCGTGACCAGGACAATCAACGTGAGCATAGTGACGTTTCGCAGAAGAGTACTCAACGTGCGATGTATTAATAGTAATACCGCGCGCTTTTTCCTCAGGAGCGTTGTCGATCTCGCTGAATGCTTTGAATGTTCCACCGTAAGCAAGTGACATGACTTTTGTGATAGCAGCTGTCAACGTCGTTTTACCGTGGTCAACGTGACCGATAGTACCGATGTTCACATGGGGCTTATTACGTTCGAACTTCTCTTTTGCCATTTTTTCCTCCTGCTGACGGCAGAAACCGAAAATAAAATCTTCAAGTTATCGTTTATTTATTATTATTCAACGAAGAGACAAAGTCTCTCGCTTGAAGGCATGATGGAGCCCAGAATGGGAATCGAACCCACGACCTCGTCCTTACCAAGGACGTGCTCTACCCCTGAGCCATCTGGGCTTTGATCTTTCCGGTTACCCCGAAAGACAGGTGCTCTAAATTACCACCCTCTGCGCTTTCACTACCACTAGAATAAATTCTAAATAGATTGAGACAGAGGATTCAACGTAGAGACGAAGAATGGAGCGGGAAACGAGATTCGAACTCGCGACCCTTAGCTTGGAAGGCTAATGCTCTAGCCAGCTGAGCTACTCCCGCTTTCCTTCGTGAATATTTTGACATGGAAAATGGTGGGGGAAGGTGGATTCGAACCACCGTAAGCTAAGCTAACAGATTTACAGTCTGCCCCCTTTAGCCACTCGGGCATTCCCCCCGACGAAGTATTCCAAATCAAAAAAGAAAATGGAGCTGGCAATGGGACTTGAACCCGCAACCTGCTGATTACAAATCAGCTGCTCTACCAATTGAGCTACGCCAGCATCCTTGCGCCTACGAGATAATCAACCAAAGTGTTTACCGTCGCGAGCGTTAGAGTGAATTACACTCGATGTTGTTTTCCTGTCAAGAGAAAGCTCGATTTAAATCTATTTTTTGAGACTAACCGAATGGACGTGGAGCGCGTGTATCAAGATGCCCGCCGCTACGGACACGTTGAGCGACTCAAGCTTTGGTTC
>SEDW01000405.1 GCA_004193325.1 Pseudomonadota bacterium
AACAGACCAATCCTAATAAGAGTCGGAGCTATAGCATGAGAAGACGTCAATTTATTCTATCGGCCCTAGGCATACCTTTCTACCTACCGATCATGGAAGGTCTCTTGAGTCGAGACGAATTGCAGGCTGCCGAAGGCGATCCACAATCCTTTCTGATCACACTCAGAAATGGTTGCGGTCGTTCCAAAAACTTTTGGCAAGCGGACAATGGAGCAATCGTGGCTGCGAAAATCGCAAACACCAGCGTTGCTCCTCTAACGCCTTATATCTCTAAGCTACTCTTCGTCGACAAACTTCAGCACAGTGTCTCGAATAACGGAGGCGGCAAGTGTTCGCACGGTATCAGCGCCTCATGCCTACTCTCCGGAGGAAATTTTAATCCAGGTGGTGGTAACGGCCTGGAAACGTCGACTGTGCAATCTCTCGATTATTATGTTCATAAAAAGTTCGGCGGCACCGACGACCCGCTCTATATCCAAGTGGGAACACTCAGTGGCAAATCAGCCAAGATCTCGTGGTCGGGAAATGGTCAGGAAGTTGCGCGGATCACCAATCCCTATGAGACTTACAAAAAGCTCTTCACGCTGCCTCCAACGAAAAGCAGCGGCGGCGGATCCACTGGCGCCTCAACCGGCCCGGATCCGAGCCTCGTCCTGAAGAGAGGAGTCTTGGACTCCGTGTTAGAGCAGATCAAGACCCTTAAGAATAATCCTCGCCTAAGCGCGGACGATTTGAAACGACTCGACCAGCATTTGGCAGCTGTGAATTCTTATGAAGGCAAACTCAAAACCCTCATTGCAAACAGCAGCGGGACAGGATCATCATCGAAGAAAATGGTCGCTTCTGATAAGCTTGTCGACGCTCTCAATGCCCGTAACGGTAAAAACGGCAACGACTGGGGCGATCAGCAACTGATCTCACAACTCCACATGGAATCAATTGCCCTTGCGCTCGCCAACGGCAACACCCGCGTTGCAACGATGTCGATGGGCGTTTCGATCGACATGATTGGCTACAAACTCAATGGTGTGCCAAACGATTTTCACAACACGTCCCACATTAACGAATACTTTCCGGGCAACTTTAATCCCTCCGCAGCCGATAACGCCAAGCGCTATGCGCAGCTCGATGCGCACGACAAATTTTTTGCCGAACAGTTCAAATTTCTTCTCGATAAGATCAACGAAATTCCAGTCAGCGGCGGGGGCTCCTACCTCGATTACGGCGTAGCCATGTGGCTCTGTGATATGGGACCACACGCCCATGAATGGTCTCCAGGGGACGGCGGCCGCGGTCACGATCAGCAAAACCTCATGCATGTCGTCGCAGGCGGCGGCAAACTCGGTTTGAAACAAGGTCAAAAGATTGATTTGGATAATATGGTGATGAATCGCTTCTTAGCCACGATTGGCAATGCGATTGGTGTGCAGGGGCAGGACGGTGCGGGAGTAATGACGAGCTTTAATGCAGACGCCGGGAAAGCGGCTGCGCAAGCCACTAACTCCGGCGGTAAAAGCCTAGAGTTCAAAGGGATCATTCCTCAGATGAGGGCTTGATCCCCGAACCCTGGCCCAAGAATTCAACCAGGAATTTCGTAATTCACTTTGAGAAGATTTTCTTTCGCCAGCTTCGCCTGAAAGGAGACCAGCTTCGTACTATCTGGGTGAAGACGTTTTGCGGTCTCAATTGCCGAGTAGAGCGCCGTCTCCTGCAAGTCGGTATTGGTTGTAAAGTGTCCCGAGAAATGCAGACCGTTGCGCCCTTGCCAGGCCTTAAGCTGACGAGCAGCATCAAGAAACTCTGGAGTGGTCAAAGGATGGAGATAGGTTCTCTCGGCTAGCACTTCCTGAGCCTGACCAGGGCGTTTGCCCGTCCAGCTCTTGAAGAGATTAATCTTCTTACCGTTGATCTTTTCGAAGATACCGCCAACGTAAATCGAAGCCTCACCACTCTGCTCGTCAATACCGACGTTCTGAATACCCCAGAGTTTTTTCTCGTTCGGCATGAACACCGGGTCGGTATGCACGGTGACCTTGGCTTCGTAATATTCCTGGCTCGCAAGAATATCGACCAAAGGACCAGCCCAGTCCACGTCGGCAAAGAAGTTTTTGCTGATGTGCGGCGGTGCATTCACAATCACGGAATCGTAAGGACCAACGCGGCCTTCAGGCGACGTCACAAACCATTTGCCATCGACGTTTTCGAGCTTCGACACGGGAGCATTGAGTTTGACCGAAAGAAATTCGCACTGACTACTGACGAGGTTGATGAATCCGCCGGTGCCGATTTTTGCATTGTAGCTGGTAATTTTTTGGAAGGGATTGACCGGAAAGCTGGCCGCGACAACGCTGAAGTGGGAGCGGGCTGACTGACGACGAACTTCGGCTGTATCCGAACAGGAAATCGACGATACCCAGGGAGTCAGGACTTCTTTTTTGAAATCGCTTGCTACGGGCAGAAGATCGATCCACTGACCGACTGTGATATCGAACGAGCTCAACGGAGTGTTGGTCGTAACGAAGAGGCGCGCCGCTTCTGTGAACGTTAAAAAACTCACGGCTTTGATCGGAGTCACGTAGGGGTTGATCGAGTTGAATATCGATTTGCCGCTATTGCGATCGAAGATATTAAGAGTCGCGTTGGTCTCAATCGTGAGGTCACGCGCTTTGTCTTTCGGAGTACGAATCCCGACGTGCTCGAGGAAAGACCAGTAGAGGGGATGGGTCGAGGGATGAAAGAAATCCGCGCCCATGTCTACAGGATGATCTTTACCTTCGACCATCACACGGCGTGTGTCACCGTGCCCGCCGAGACGAGGCTCAGCTTCATAGAGATCGATAGCCCATTCATCGCTAGCAAAATAAGCACTGGCAACGCCGCCCATACCGCCGCCAATGATCGCGAGCTTTTTGGAAGGGGCAGCCTTAGCCTTACTACTACGCATCGCGAAAGGGATCATTACGCTCGCCGCACCTTCGAATCCGGCCAGTGTTTCACTGTTCCAACCTAAGGCTTTGAACTCAGGACAGGCCGTATTCGCAGCGACCTGTGGCGCCACCCATTTGGCAAACTGCAGTCCACTACTTCCGACCATGAGACGGTTAAAATTGATGTGGCCTATCTCGTCGATAAGCACTTCCATCAGCCGCTCTTCGAGCGAGTCTCGCAGCTCTGGTTCGCCCTGGAAAATGTCCCTAACCTTATTGAGCATCCAGTTGAAAGTGAAAACGCCTGCGATTTCTGATCCCAACAAAACCGGGTGAAAAGCAGTTTTGGGTGTATAGGCCAGAACATGGATGAGCAGCTGCAGAGGGAGTGGCGGCTTCCACGCCGACTTCGGTTCGACGAGTCCAAACTGTGACACGGCACCCAAGAGAATTTTCGTGTGGTACACCTCCTCATGCGAAAGAAGACGTTCTACCCTTTCCGCGCTATCGAGCGAATCGTCTTTGGTATGACGATGTTTGCTCACCACCTCGACGCCGTAGGCCTCGCCAGCGTTAACCTTGGCAAATGCGAGAAGAGCCGTTTGCTCCTCACTTAAATCATCAGCAGGATTAAAGACCTTAAAGTTTCTTTCAAAAACATCATTCGCGAAGGGCGTGTGATGTCGCGCCGACCAATTTTGACTGGTCGCAAGCCATTCGTCCCGTTTACTAAACCCGGCCTCAGGCGACAGACTTCCGTTACGCTCGAGTAAAAAAGCGAGATACTCAGACAGTAACGCTTCTCGCTGAGATTCATCAGGTTTTGCATAGAAGCTCATTTTCGCTGAGGAGAGCGACACGGGTCGAGATACTATAAGCTGCTCAGTAGACATAACATTCCTCATTTCCTGTGAACAAAGACCTTAACGGACTTTGCTCAAGAGTATGAGTGTCCAGATGAGAACAGCGTGATAGGAATTCCCGGCTTAATTCGCGAATTCCATTGCCCGCAAAATTTTATCGCTTGTCGAGGACGTGACTGAGGAATGCCTCAGATTCTTCCGAATGGATATCAACATAGTAGTTCGTACTATTCTCGCCGCTATAGGAAGGCGGCAAACCTCCAGATACCACGCCAACGATCTCACCATCGACAAAGAGTGGCCCACCTGAGTCGCCATGCCCGGACGATGCAAAGGAACCATCGCCAGAGACATCGTAGGAATAGCCTTCGAAAGCGATAAAGCCTTCGCCGACCTGCTCAATCACGTTATTTCCTTTACGGAACACCGTAGCGCTTGAAGAATCGGATGGATCTTCATCCTGATTAATTCCATAACCGAAGAGTTCGACTTCGTCGCCAACTTGCGCGCGTCGGCTTGAAATTTTGGCTTTCGTTCCCCAGGTGCCTTTCGGAAAGTTAACAATGGCTAGGTCCGCACTGTTTACTCCCGATCCCGCGATGTCCCAGTTCGGGTTGCGATAAATACTGGTCGAACTTGCAAACACCCGGGCATCGCCACTTGCCAGATCGTCGACGAAGAGCACGTGCATCGTTCCATCGACTTCTCCCGTATCATAATCGACATCGAAAGATCCTGTGCAATGCGCAGCGGTAAGCACTTGATGATCATTTAGAAAAGTGCCGGTGCATGTGCTGTCCGACGATTGATCGTAGAGGAGAACGACGGCTGGCTGCTCGAAATAAAAGGCCATCGAACCATTCACGACTTTTTGAGAACTGACTGTTTTTCCGTCCGAACAAGACTGAGCGACAAAGGCTAACCCTAGGACTGCGCCTGCTACTTTTTTCATTTTATTTTTCCGCTATGAGTGTTGAGTGGACCCGCTGCACTCGGATCCGGAGAATTGTGTCCGGACATTGCGACGATTAAAATTTAATGTCAATCGGTTGAAAGACCCATCCAGCAATGTTTTGCGGATTTTCTAATAAAGAGAATTCGAAATTTTTGATTTTCACTCAAACTCCATGGCGGCTCATTAGTATTTCTATCTTCGAATTGACAGCGATTGGCAGCAGTGGCTACTGTGCGCGAGATCTTACGTTTGTTCCTCCTATAGAAAGAGCCAAACCATGCGCATCAATATTCCACTTCTATGCATTTCGATGATATTCAGCTTCGCTCTCGGATGTGGAGATGCAAAAGAGAATGTCTCCGAAGAAATGATTGTCGGCGGTTCGCCCGTTAGAAAAGGCCTCTGGGATGCTGTTGTCGGAATCACTCACGCCAAGGGTGGAATTTTTTGCACCGGCACCGCTCTCAATGCAAATCTTGTCGTAACAGCCGCTCACTGTCTCGTTGGCAAAAAGCCTTCGGACGTTCGTGTTTATGTTGGCAGTGGAAGCGCATACAAGGATGTGGTCGGTACATTCAATGTCGAGCGTCTTGCAGTCAATCCCCTCTATAAAGGCCGGGACAACGACATTGCTTACCTCGTTCTGAGAAATCCTTTGAGCCTGAAACTTTCTTCGACAGACTATCCCAAGCTCCTCCTGAACGAGAAGGAGAAGAAGGAACTCCTCGCCGAAGGCGCTACGACCTATCTCGTCGGTTATGGTTCTGTCGATGCTGATGATGGCGGCGGAGTCTTGGGCGACGCTCTCTCTGACCTTCAGGACGCTCTTGATGAATGGACAGCCACTTTCGGGAGCCGTGGCGGCAGCACGGGCACCAAGAACTGGGCTATCGGCAAGGTTCATAAGTATCTGGCTGGCAGCAGCTTCAATTCCAAAAACGAGATTATCCTTGGCGGCAATGGCATCGATGCCTGCCAGGGCGATAGCGGAGGTCCGGCGTTTGGTCGTCTTAAGTCCGGGAACTACCGGGTCTATGGCGTCACATCCCGGGGCGTGGGCTGCGGCAATGGTGGAGTCAGCGGCTTGATGTTTGCCCACGTCTGCTGGCTTGAGAAGTCGAGCAAAATGGATCTGAATTTACCTTATAATTACTGCAACTGATCACCCGACCATTCACAAAAATATGCTTCAAAAGAAAAGCCCGACTCGAGAGAGCCGGGCTTCGTCATTTCACTTATTCTTCAAAACTTAGCCATTTGAGAAACGACTCTGCAATTCAAGGTCAGTCAGGTTACGAGCTGCCGAACGAGTCAGAATCGAATTGATCTGATCCCGGTCTGCAATCGTCGCCGACTTCACAGCTTCGATCAAACGCGAGGCGAGACTATCTTTTTGCATGTAGATAATCAAAGCATCGAACTGATGAGCCTTCGGTAGCGTCTTGATCCAGCCGAGGCCTTCTTTATAGACGACATAACTTGCGATCGAAGACGAGATGATCGCGATCTTGTGCGCTTCGGGGAGACGCTCAAGGATGCGGTCACGATACTTCTCGACAAGGACCGGAGGACAGTGACGAATCACGATATC
>SEDW01000406.1 GCA_004193325.1 Pseudomonadota bacterium
AAAACTCTGTTCAAAATTACTAACGTAGGAAAGCAGCGAAGGCTCGCTGGTTCCGACATAGAAGAATCGATAGGTAAAACTATCGATTTTTCCATTTGGCAGGAAATTCTCCGCGTTGCTGATCCGAATCGAGTAGTGACCCGCAGGGAGGTCAAGATTCTGGAAGAGTCTGACGTAATCCGAGGACGGCATCAGACGGGAGTAGATCGGTTTGAAGGGAGCAGGGCGCACAAGCTTCGCCACCGCATCCAAAGACTCGAGTCCGCAGACATTACTGAGCGCAATCTCACCGTCCGTCATATCCTTACTTAAGTCAAAGCTCAGTGTTTGCGACGTTGCTGACGCGGAGGGGACGAACTTACATTTGCTCATCTTGCCGTCGGAAGGACCAAAGAAGTAGCTGCTGCTCGCCGCACCAAATCCCGAGTAGATCTCTCTTTTAAAGACGGGGACGGAGAATGGGAACTCTTCGGCAGTTCTGTCGAACTTTGTTGAGATAAGTTTACTGTCGTCGTCGCCTTTGTTCTTCGTTTGAATCTCGCCCTTGTCAAAGTTCTTTGTTTCTACAAAATAGATCGCGGAATTCTCACGTTTCACACTTTTTTTCACATCAATTTTATGAACGATATTGTCGTCGCCTACGATCTGCCAGTGAAGGCGTCTTCGTTTCCCTTCGATCTCGCAGGCCGCGAGTTTTTTATCGACAGTTGCATGGCAGAAGAGTGGAGACCCGGCGATGACCGTGGGCGGCACTGCAGGAGCAGAATCTATCGTTTCGGCGACTTCATCGTCGGCAGTCGTATCAGTGGGAGGAATATTGTCAGGATTGGAACTCTCATCGTCAGAGCCTTCGCCTGCACTGTATTCAACAGTGCCATCAGAGGTTAGTCCACTGCTTGAAGATGTAATCTTTGCGAGATTAGCATTTGTGACTTCAGGCTTAAAGCCGCAGCCTTCGATGTTGAAAATAAGAGTCAGAAACACCATAGCCTGATAGCCAGTCCGCATCGAATACCTCATAAAAGAATATTTACTCAGCGGTTTTTCCAGAGCCAAACATTAGGCATGCGGTATTCCCTAATCCTTTCAAATACTAGCGACCTCTCTTTTTCTGACAAAAAATCACTCGGCTTCTCACAAGTTTGCTGATCAAAAAATCATGTAAACCCGCTAGGCGAAACACCTAAATCTAATGAATTAACTTCGCCAAAGATTTTTCTCAAACCGACCGATACCATGGAGACGAAAAGGAGTGAGAATTGCGGCATACACTAAACATATTACTCTTATCATTTGCTATGACGACCATTGCCAGCTGCAAGAGTAATCTCAGTGTCACAGGTGGCCAGGTCCTTCGCCCCAAAGTAGAAACGCTAGACCGCGCCGCAGCCAAACCCGGAGAACAGATATCGTTCTCCGGGACAAATCTTACGGACGATATGGATGTCCTGATCGATGGCCAGGTCATTCCCATTAAAATTCTAGGTAAAAACCTAGGAAGTTTCACTCTTCCCGCTAGCCTGCCGTCGGGGGTCCTGAATGTTTCCTTCAGACAGAATGGTTTCGTGCTGCACACGATGCCTTTGATTAACGCGGGCACAATCGCGAACCTTCCCCTCACCACAGCGGATCCAAGTCAGGTCTGTGATGATAGCCTCTTCGCCAATCTAGACGGAACCGTTTTGCGCGGCACCCGGATTTGCAAACCGGATCTTTGCACACGCGATGGTCAAAATAATTGTCTCGCGAACCCGGACTTTCCAGCAGTGAGTGCCGCGAATGCTCTCGCGCCAGGGAATATCAGGGCTGGAGTGACGATCGGGGGTATAGCAGGAACCCTAGTTCCCTACGGCGCCTGTACTTCGGACGGTCAAACAAACTGCATCACAGGCCCAAGATTCAAAGCCATGGACACTGACCCTTCCGTGATTACGAACTGGGATATACGTCGAGACAAACAGGCCGGAGGGATTGCGGGAAAGATCGAATTCAAGGTGAATAGGATAGACCTCTCGCTCTATGACCGTCTGCCTACGGGGCCCGACGTCTACGATACGGTTGATGATTTTGCTGGCTATCATCCCGTTCCAACGGGAAATGTTCCTGGATTTCCAAGCTACGATGGCCCGAGCTTTGTTCGTGATCCCGCTTCCGACAATGGTATTGGTGTAAGTGACAACGGAATTTGTGATGGGGGCGAAGACTGCGTGTATCTCGACCGCCTGACGGGTCTGAGATTTTCGCCAATTTCCGTGGGAAGTGTCAACTTTGATGATGCCGTCAGCGCTTGCAGCGCATTGATCTATGGCGGTTACGATGATTGGCGCTTACCGATGCAGAAGGAATGGTATCAGGCATATATCAACGGCTTTGCATCCGTTTCTACCGCCCTGGGGAATGACAGAACTGTCCAGATCTATGCATGGACAGGGACAACTATCAGCGGGGCGCAGTCTCAGGCCTATACATTCGCTAATTTTGCCGGGTTTCTCGGACAATTGTTTAAAACGAGTGTATTGCAATACCACTGCGTCCGCTAAAGTCTCAAAGCATGGGCCCTCGTTGCGACGACCCTCCCTGCAGCCTCCTCACAATCCTCGGTGCCGGCACATCCGAATGAATTCTCTTCGCCATCGAATTCAACACCTTCACCAGCTGATCCTTATCCACCGGTTTAATCAAATGGCCGTCGAAGCCGCTTTGGAGACAGCGGATACGTTCTTCTTTGAAGGCATGCGCGGTGAGCGCAAAGATCGGTTTGGCAAAACCGCGCTTTCTTAAGATCTCCGTGACCCTGTAGCCGTCCATATCGGGCATCTGAAGGTCCATGAGCACAACATGGAACATCGCGCTCTCAGTAACATCCAGCGCCTTCAGGCCGCCCTCACAGGTCGTGACGTTGGCTCCGGCTTTCTTGAGGATGCGACTGACGAGCATGAGGTTATCTGGCGAGTCATCGACGACGAGCACGTTAAGCCCATCAAGACTCACCCCATTCGATGCTATAGAGAATTCCGAGCGGCGCTCACGGGCAATCTTAGGATTGACGGCGACGATCGGCAGACTGAGAGTAAAAACAGTTCCCTCGCCAGGAGTGGATTGGCTGATACAAAGATCCCCGCCCATGGCCAGAGCCAGCTGACGCGAAAGCGCGAGACCTAGACCACTTCCTCCAAATTTGCGAGTCGTAGACGCTTCAGCCTGAGTGAAGGGTTTGAAAAGTCGTTCCCTTTGCTCATTCGACAGGCCCGGTCCGGTATCGACCACATCGAAGAGGAGACGGTTCGATGGGGTATCTCGTCTCACCTTAAGGTTCACAGATCCGTGATCGGTGAATTTGAGTGCGTTGCCAACGACGTTAAAAAGGATCTGCTTGAGGCGTAGCGAATCGACGAGAATACAGCTTGGCAAATCCTCGCCGGCTTCGACTTCGAATTGCAGCTGCTTCTCATCCGCCTTGAACTGGAGAAGAGTGTGAAGATCCTCAATCAGCTCATGCACGTCCGTCTCGACATTATCGAGTTCCAGACGCCCAGCTTCCACTTTGGAAATGTCGAGAATGTCGTTGATGATCTTAAGAAGCATCTCACCGTTGCGGCGAATCGCGAGAGTATATTCTTCCCACTCATCCGCTTCTATTTCGTTGGCAGTGATCAGATCGGTGAGTCCAAGAATAACTCCCAGAGGAGTTCTGATCTCATGGCTCATATTCGCGAGGAAAGCTGACTTCGCATGGTTAGCGGATTCGGCTTCTTCTTTCGC
>SEDW01000407.1 GCA_004193325.1 Pseudomonadota bacterium
GATCGCCTGCAGGCGCGGGATGCGGAGTTCAATGGTTTTAGCGGCAAAAGCCTTGGGATATTGATCGACCGCAGCGCCGGCAATGCGAGGGGCTGGGATGTCGAGTTTCAGTTCTTTTCTCTGTTCTTCGGTCGCCTGAAGAATCAAACCGGCAACCCTGCGGGCCACCCAGGCGATATTCTCGACATCGATACCGCGTTCGAAGCGATGCGAGGCTTCAGTGTGCAAAGCAAAACGTTTGCTCGTCTTGCGCACAAGGGATGGATTGAAGTGGGCAACTTCAATTACGATGTTTTTCGTATCGTCTTTCACTTCTGAATTCGCGCCACCCATAACACCAGCCACACCGATTGCGCGCTGCGCATCGGCAATGACGATGTCACCCGTCGCGAGTTTGCGCTCCTGACCATCGAGAGTCTTGAGGGCTTCGCCCTCTTTCGCGCGGCGAACATTCAGCGTTTTGCCGCCGATATCGCGCTCATCGTAAGCGTGGATCGGCTGGCCCGACTCAAGCATAACGTAGTTCGTTGCATCGACGATGATATTGATGGGACGCATGCCTGCAAATTCGAGACGCCGCTGCATCCACGATGGTGATGGAATCGGCCGCACATCGCTCATGTAGAGAGCAGTGAATCGGTTTGAGTCGTCAGCGTTCTCGATTGCGACTTTGATATGGTCTGCGCTTTTCAAACTCGCATCGGTTACGATTTTTTTATCGTCTGGAACCTTGAGTGTTTTACCAAGCTTGGCCGAGAGATCGCGGGCGAGACCGATGAGGCCCAGGCAATCGCTGCGGTTAGGCGTTAGCCCGATTTCAATGACCGTATCTTCCATGTGGAAGTGGGTGGCGATAGGAGTGCCGAGGGCTACAGAGTCCGGCAATTCGATGATGCCGTCGTGCCCGCCGCTCAGGCCAAGTTCTTCTTCGCTACAGAGCATACCGAAAGATTTTTCACCGCGGATTTTGCTTTCTTTGATTTTAAAATCTTTTGGCAGTTCCGAGCCGATGGTTGCGACTACGACTTTGATGCCTTCGCGCGCATTGGGAGCCCCACAGACGATCGTCAGAGCTTCACCCTTGCCGATGTCCACCTGACAAACACGAAGTTTGTCAGCGTTAGGATGCTGAACCGCTGAGAGGATTTTGCCAGCTACGACATCACCCTTGAGCGGTTTGATATGTTTGATGCCCTCGACTTCGAGACCGATCGAGGTGAGAGTTTTGCTAATCTCTTCGACGGAGACGCCGCTGAGATCGATATATTCATTCAACCAACGCAGAGAAACAAGCATGTCGCTGCACCTTTAGAATTAGGGTTGGATAGGGAATTGACTGAGGAAGAGCTGATCGCCTTCGAAGAGCTGACGCAGATCCGCCAGACCATAACGAAGCATGGCGATGCGATCGATACCAAAACCGAAAGCAAAGCCTGTGTATTCCTCACTGTCCACACCGAGTTTTTCGAAGACGTTCGGGTGAATCATGCCGAGACCCCCGATTTCGAGCCAGCCTGTTTCCTTGCAGATGCGGCAGCCTTTGCCCCGACACTTCACGCACTGAAGGTCGAATTCCGCGCCTGGTTCCACGAAGGGGAAAAAGCTTGGGCGCAGACGAATCGACAAATCCTGACCGAAGATGGATTTGAGGAAACGATCGACGATGCCCTTCATATCCGCCATGGAGATATCCTTGTCGATGACAAAGCCTTCGATCTGGTGGAACATCGGAGTGTGCGTGATATCGGAGTCGCATAAAGCCAAGTTTTCTAAACTCAGTAAGCATCACGCGGCGCATCAGGGTCACGGGGTGAAGTGATCCCTGGAGGCTCTGTGTTGGGAGCGAGACGTCGAGTTTATAACCGCTGAGGCTTGCATCAAGAGCGGAACTCTCGGCTTCCTCTTTCAAAGAACCGAGGCCGGCTTCGACTGCCTGACGAAGTTCGTTGATGACTTTACCAGCCTGTGGTTTCACTTCTTTCGAGAGTGACTTCAAAGACTCCATGAGGCCTGTCACAAGGCCTTTTTTACCCAGGTATTTGATTCGAAGATCTTCGACGACCTTGATGCTCAACTGGGCTTTGGACGAGGCAGAGTCCGCTTGAAACTGCCCCTTAATTTCCTCAATCTGTTTTAGACAGCTATCGAGATCAGACATGATTACACCCCTCTGTCACAGCAAAAAAAATGGGGCGATCACCGCCCCTTTTCTCGAAAGTTCAGACTTCGTTTTAGTTACGAATTCCGCCGATCGCTACCAAGGCATCACCAAGTCTTGAGAGTCCCTCTTTGAGAGTGTCCTCATGAACGGCGTAGCTCAGTCGGATAAATCCTGGTGCTCCAAAAGCCTCTCCCGGTACCATCGCGACGTGATATGTCTCTAGCAGTTTCTTCGAGAAGTCAAGGCTATTATCATTCGTGTAGAGCGCAGATTTTGCAAGGACTTTACGCAGATCGATGAAGATGTAAAAGGCTCCGTTTGGAGGCAGCATATCGAGCTCTGGGAACTTCTTGAGAATACTCACAGCGAGGTCCCGACGCTCTTGTAGAATGACCATTTTGTCTGCCATCAATTGGCGGCCGTGACGAAGGGCCTCGAGGGCTCCCTCCTCGACGAACGGCGGCAGGCAAGTCGAAGACTGCGTCTGAAGCGTGCGTACAAGATCAGCGACGGGTTTTGGTCCAGCCATATAACCCACTCGCCATCCCGTCATGGCAAAGCCTTTGGAAAAGCCATTGATCAGGATAAAGCGGTCGCGAACTGCTGGACAGAGTGTGGCCATCGAGATCGAAGGGCCATCGAAGGACATGTATTCGTAAATCTCGTCCGAGAGGATCCAGATGTTTTTATCGGCCAGATAATCACCCAGCGCTTTGACTTCATTGGGAGGGATTACGTAGCCGCCCGGGTTGCTCGGGGAGGTGATCACGATCGCCTTGGTCTTGGCCGTCAGGTAAGGCGCGATCATCTCTTTGGTGAGGCGCGGAGCTTTATGATCAGCTGGCATCGGAATCACGATCGGTGTGCCGCCCGCAGCGATCACATGTTCGGTGTAACTCACCCAGTAAGGAGCCGGAATTAAAACCTCATCACCAGGATTGAGGAGGGCGAGGCTCAGGTGAAAGAGTATCTCTTTAGCCCCAATGCCAACCACGATCTGCTCTGGGGTGTAGGTCAATTCATTTTCTTTAAGAAGTTTCTCGCAGATCGCTTTGCGAAGTGGAAGACCACCGCCGGCTCCGCCGTAACGTGTCTTGCCAGCTTCCAGCGCTTTGATTGCCGCTTTGACGATCGGTTCCGGTGTCGGAAAATCAGGCTCGCCCACTGAGAAATTGATGATCTTGTGGCCCTGGTCTGCAAGTTCTTTCGCTTTTGTGTTCAAAGCAACCGTTGGAGATGGCTGGAGCTGCGATATCCGTTGAGACAGAGTGGGTAGCATCAGTGTTTCCCTTGTGCGGATTTTAGAGTTGCCTCAATTAATCAGGCGGCATGCGTTCCGACAAGCACATTTCTAATTTGAGCCTGAGAAAATTCGGCTTTTGCATCGAATAGGTGGATTATGCGGCAAAGCGCGATAAATGGGCAAGAAGGGGAGAGGGAGGAGAGGTGGAATGTGCCAAGTTTTGTAGCCTTCGGTTTGCAAAGGGAACCCACCGTTCAAGGTGGGTGTCCTGCGTAACGCTTCAGGCTTCCGCTCACTAAAAAGACTATTGCGGCATGCTCACCACGTTAGGACTCGGACTCCCTTGTATATAAGCATCGGTTCACCTGCAAAAACCGAAAGGCCTTTAGCACATTCCAAAGTAAAAATATCAAATTCGATGAGTCAGCAACAAGCGAAAAGCATGACTCATCGGTCCATTTGGAGAATATGTCTGTCTCTCCTTCAGGGCCTGTCATTGACGCCAGGATAAGGGGTGAAACTGAGGCGCTGCAGGGCAGCAGAAATTTTCGATTTTTCTAAGGGCAACGAAAGGGTCAGACACGGGGAAAAAAAGGCTTGACCGAAGCGGCAAAAAAGCGTCAATTCAATACGTTTTCTCGCCAAACCATGTCATTACTAATGAGTTTACCGTGACCCCTGAAAGCGCAATCTATGTCGTTGCAACGCCGATAGGGAATCTTGATGATCTGACTCTTCGGGCCATCAAAGTACTCAAGAACGTTGATATTATTGCTGCCGAAGACACGAGGCGTGCGCGCCAGCTTCTGCAGCATATTGGGCGTGATAAGGCGGAAGTGATTAGTTACTTCGATCACGTCGAAAGAGAGAAGGCTCCTCAACTCGTCGATCGCCTACTCGAGAACAAGCTGAGCCTGGCTCTTATTTCTGACGCAGGCACACCCTGCATCTCAGACCCCGGATACCATCTCGTTCGCGAAGCGAAAAAGCGCGGCGTGGCGGTTCATCCTGTTCCAGGCCCAAGTGCAATGACAGCTCTTGTCTCCGCTTCCGGACTGCCGAGCGATCGACTGATGTTCATCGGCTTTTTGCCCAACAAAAAGATGGCTCTCGAAAGAGAGATCGCCAACTGGAAGAACTATCAGGCTTCGATCGTCTTTTACGAGGCGCCGCGACGGCTCAAAACAAGTCTCGCTGTGATCCATGAACTTTATCCCAACGCTGAGATCGTAATCGGTCGTGAGTTGACGAAACTCCATGAGGAGATCATCCTCACCGATCCCAAGTCGGCACTCGACTGGTGCAACAATCACGAGTTTCTCAAAGGCGAGGCGGTGGTGATGGTGCGGGTTGGCGATCTGCCGGCAGATACTCCTGAAGCCAAAGAAAGCAAGCGCGAAGCATTGATTGCCGAAGCGCGGGAACAATTTCGTAAAGACGCAACCCTTAAAGACTTGCTTGGACTCTATCGCGATCGCGGCTTGTCGCGTTCGGAGCTTTATCAACTTCTCCTCGAAGCTAAAGGTTTTTATGGCAACGAAAAGTAAAAAGATGTCGAACGAAGGACACAACGCCAAGGTCCCTTACGGCAAGACTATCGGTCTCGTTTTTCTCATTGGAATTGTTGTGGGCTGCGCTGTGGTGTTTTTAGCCGTTGCTGGCCGTACCCATACCATCGTTCAGGAACGTCGGGCTTTGCTCAAAGAGAAGAATGAGAAGGCTGCCGCAGCAGTCGTCAAGCCTTCGGAAGTGGAACCAGAATCGATCGAAGCTCC
>SEDW01000024.1 GCA_004193325.1 Pseudomonadota bacterium
GTATAACTGAGCTCCTTGGCGCCATCGTAGAGTTTGACGTTCTTCGCACCCTGAACGATCGCCACCTGGTAGCTGAGTTGAGGTCCTGTGCGGTAGTTGTAGTTGAGTTCGATGGCGAGACCATCGAGTGGGGCCGGATTTAATACGACCTGATTTGCTGCTGCATCATAAGTCATGCCGCTGGCGGCTTTGCCATCGACGAGGACCTTGAGTGAGCCCGCGATCGGTGTTTTCTCGAGCTGGAAAGCATTTTTCAAAGCTGCTGCCACTCGATAATCGACGGCGATCTTGGCGAGCGAAGCGGGTTGAGTTTTGAACGTGATCTCGTTGCCGCTCACGGTATAGGCGCTGGCAGCGAGGACTGTGCTGCCGACTTTTACAGAGATTGTATCGGCCGCTGGAGTGTTTTTGAGCGTGACTTTAGTGAAGAGAGGCACAGCTCCGACGTTGTATTCCGCGGTGAGTACTTTGCCGTTTGCCGGTTCTTTACCAGCGTTGAAGGTAATCGTTTTACCAGAGAATTTGTAGTTGGCGGCAGGGATCACGCTGCCTTCGACTGAGAGTTTCAGGCTGCCGCTGTCCGGAGCGGAGGAGAGTTCGAACTGGTTTTTGAGAAGAAGAGCAATGTTGCTCGAGATCGCATTGAGAGTATTGCTGTAGTCAGCATCACAGATGTTACCAAAGATTTTGGAAACGGTTGTGCCGGACTTTTGAGCGGCATAGGTCATCAGTTCTTCATATTGGTAGCCGATGTTGCCAGCTGTTTTACAGCTGTTTACCGTCGGGCTGAAAATTCCGTAGATACCAGCTGTTTTGCCGATTTCACGGGCCAATGTCTGTTCGATGTAATTGGTCAGATAAGAAATAGTCTTGCCTGGCGAGTTCGGGCAATCAGCGCCCCTCGAACTGCAGTTATCTTCATCCGAAACGATAAGCACAGCCACCGAGGAATCGGCACGAACCCATGGGCTCTGGCTACACTTCAAACCGTTTACTGCCTGGCGAATACCTTCCTCGTTACCAGATCCGCTCAAGCCTGCTTGTACCGCTTTGGCAAATTTTGCTTCGGCATCTGTGTCGGTCGACTTTACGAGTGTGAGAATGCATTTATCGCTGGCCTGCACGGTGGTTGTGACAATGCCGATCTGCCAGTTGGTGTCTTTCAAAGATGTGAGGAGAGAGTTCATCTTGGTTGAAAGATTTTTTTGTTCTTCGGTCATCGAACCCGAGTCGTCGATGACGACGAGAATATCGATCAAGCCCTTCTTACCCAGTTGTTCAAAGGTTTCTTTCATCACGCTACCGGCTGTGCCCTGGGTGAAAGAATCCGTTACCGCCGAGCGGGTAATCTGATTATGTTTTTCACTCTTGGCTGTATTGATATCGACGAGCTTGAAGTCGCTGCTGCCCGATTTCAGATCGAGCGAGAACTGAAAAGTTTCTTTGCTTTGAATTGAGGCCTTGAAAATGCCAGAAGGCTCAGACTCAAGAGGGTGGCGGATAAGCGAGAGGACAAAAGCATGGTGACCTCGTTTTATAATTCTCTCTTCAAAACATCAGGCTTTTCCACGGCTTATCCCCGAAACGATGATCGAGCAGAAGGCAAAGGGATGAATACGCTTGGAAAAACTGTCTTTCTTATCGGAGCACCAAGACGGAACTTGAGCTTAAAGTGGAACTCAGCGAAGTCCTTCATTAAAATTCAGGGGTTCTTGACCTATAATGAGAAATTCCAGACTCGTGCGCTGCTGCAACTCGGGGATTTACAGGTAGGTCCTAATGCAAAGACTTCGTATCCTTCTCTTAGCCCAACAGAATAATCCCGACTGGATCAGCGTTCCACTCGTCGGCTATCAGCATAGCGAAGCACTCGCGCAGATGCATGATGTGACCCTCGTCACTCACTTTGCCAACGAGGCAGCCATCCTTAGAAAAAAGCAGCCCTTCAAGGAAGTCTTTGCGATCAACCTTGGCATCTGGGAAACGTTTTATAACTGGTGTTTTGATAAGGTTTTTAAGGGCGATCATGGGAGCCAGATTCTAACGGCATTCCGCGTTCCCTTTTATCTTGCATTCGAAAGCCGGGCGTTTGCGCGTTATAAAAAGGCGTTGAAAAACAAGGAATTTGATCTTGTTTTGAGAGTCACGCCGGTCGCTCCGGTGATCCCAAGTCTCTTTGCAGCCCGCTGTAAAAAACTCGGACTGCCCTTCGTCATCGGGCCGATCAACGGCGGCCTGCCCTGGCCCACTCATTATTCGCAGGCGGTGAGACAGAAGGAATGGATCTCGAATCTTCGCTTTTTCTATCGTTATCTGCCCTACGCGCGTTCCACCTACAGGGATTCAAGTGCTATCGTCGCGGGATCGTCCGAAACCTATCATGAATACGATGCTCTAAAAGATCGCCTCTACTTCATCCCGGAAAACGGAATTCGCGAAGAAACTGTGGTACCGAAGAAGGCTCGGGCCCACGGCGCCAAACTCAAGCTCCTCTTCGTCGGCCGCCTGATTCCATCCAAAGCCTGTGATCTCGCGATTAAGGCAGCTGCGAGCCTCCTCCGCGAAGGCCGCTGTGAATTCACGATCGTTGGCGATGGCGGCGAAAGAAAGGCTCTGGAGGAGCTTTCTGCGAGCTTGGGCGTAAAGGTTCATTTCACAGGTATGTTAGCTCATGCTGAGGCGATGGAATATTTTCGCTCGGCTGATGTTCTCGTCTTTCCTTCGATTCGGGAGTTCGGGGGTGGAGTTGTCTTCGAAGCTCTGGCGCTTGGCTGCGTGCCGATCGTCAGCAACTACGGTGGGCCGGGTGACATCGTGATCAATGGCAAATCAGGCTTTAGCGTTGATCTTAAGAATGAGGACTACACGACTCAGGAGCTGGAGAAGATTCTCGTCAGGCTAGCCCAGGATCCGGATCTGCTGGAAGAGATGTCGAAGGAAGGTCAGCGTTATGCACGTGAGGAACTGAGCTGGAAGGGTAAGGCGGAGAAGATGACTCAAATCTTTGAGGGCTGTCTCGGTCTCGCCAAGAGACCGAGTTTTCTGCCTCCAAGATAAACTTAAGCTTTCGCCGATGCTTTCGCCGAAGTCTTGAGCTGGCTCTCGATGAATCTCCTGATATGCTTCGCAGTCAAATGCGGAGCTTCGACCTGAGGAGCGTGACCCACACCCTTCATCACC
Organism: Pseudomonadota bacterium; assembly: GCA_004193325.1. GTDB lineage: Bacteria > Bdellovibrionota_B > Oligoflexia > Oligoflexales > Oligoflexaceae > Oligoflexus. Next base: position 3,181 of record SEDW01000024.1, read on the forward strand.
GTAAACTTGGAGTTCGGAGTAATCTCGTGAGCTCTCTGGCCGTAGGTCAGGGGGAAGAGCTTGTCGAATTCGCCCCACATGATATGCACAGGCATCTTCATGTTCATCAGAGCTTTATCCATGAAGAGATTGTCGAGTTTCGGATCGTGGCGCGAGCTGATGCCATCAAACGTTTCAAGAATGAAGCGGCCGTAGAGATCATAGTTCGAACGGAACTGATCGTAGATGCAATCCTTCAGAAAGATCGGAAGGAGGGGAGGGCGATGGAAGAGAGTCTTCCAGAAGTTGTCGAACTCCTCACGATTTTTGATCTGGAAAATGACTTTGCCTTTGATGAAATCATCGTAGGCCGAATCATAACGGGTATCGATGATCGCTGCGGTATCGATCAGGGTCAGGGTTTTGACGAGGTCTGGACGAAGCTCCGCAAGTTTCATCGCCATTGCACCACCGAGCGAGTTGCCGATGACGTGCACTGGGCCGCTGCCGATTTTTTCGAGAAATTCCACGATCCAGGCGCCGTAGGTTTCGAAGTTGTAGGCCAGATCCCCGGCACTAAAGCTCGAACCAAATCCAGGAAGGTCAAAGGCCATCATATTATAGTGGCGGGTGAGATTCATGGCGAGTGGGTAACAGCCGTCTTTGCTGTCACCGAAGCCGTGAATGAAGAGAATCGTTTCTGAGGAATTGTTGTTGGTCTTCCAATAAGAAATCTTGCCATCGCTAATTTCGACTTCGTGAGCCTGCGCTTTGATCAGCTGGCGGCCAAGGGCGATCGATTTTGCGTAGACTTCGTTGCCAATGCGGCTGCGGGTCATATCCTGCAGGCCGGCGATGCGCTGCTGAATGCGCGCGAGATTCCAATCCTGCTGGTCGAAACCTTTGAGATGGGAAAAGACCGGCCACTGTTCGAGCGTACCGGAGACTTGTCGGCGAGTGTCGGCAACCCAAGATTTCAATCTTGTAGCGTTAGGCTTCAATCGTTCGAAAGAGCTATTCCATTGCACTGCCATTTGACTACTCCTGTACGAGCAAAACGAGCCGCCTATGAGCAAAATCGAGCAAGCGGGACTCTCCCCAATGTCTACCAGATCAGGGAATTCTTCACCATACCATTGTTGTAGTAATGGGCGTTGGCCTTGATAAAACCTAGGTTTTCTTCAGTTTCAGCAGAATCGCCTTTCTGATCTTTCGGCTGTCCAATAAGGGGGAAAGTCTGAGTTCTGCCGTCTTTCCACCAGCTTGTTCCTATGTCTTTACCCACCAGATGGTAACCATCGTCTTCAAAAAGAATCACTCCAGGACGGGTGATCGGGCGCGCCAGGGATTCCCCGAAGTGACTTGATTCAGGGATCGTGAGGCCTTCGAGATCGAGCAAAGTCGCAGAAAGATCCGCGTGCTGGACGGGTATATGCGTCGTTGCCGGATCGAAAGGCAGAGCCTGATCGTTCATGATGAGAATGAGAGGGACGTGGAATCGGCCCTGCTTGTTGTCGTTTTCGAGGTATTCCTGCTTCGAGGTATGATCGGCGGTGAAAACGAAGAGCGTATCTTTGAACCACGCTTCCTTTTGCGCGCTTTCGTAAAAACGCTTCAAAGCGTAGTCAGCATACCCGACGCTTTCATGAATCTCGAGCGTGCCTTTTGGGAATTTGCCGGTATGTTCCGCCGGAATCGTATAGGGATGATGGGAACTCAAAGTAAAGACAGAAGCGATAAAGGGCTCCTTGCGCTTTGTTAAGTCTTTCACCATATACTGCAGAAAAGGCTCATCGAAGATGCCCCACTTGCCGTCGTAGTCCTTCCTATCCGGGTACTGATCCGAACCAATGTAGTCGGAAAATCCAAGGCGTTTCGTCATCACATCGAAGAACATCGTTCCGTTATTCCCACCATGGTAGAACACCGTCTCAAAGCCGTTTTTCTCAAATACCTGAGGCACGCCGATGATTCGGTTCGTCTGGTAGGGGGAAGTGATGAAGGGTGGTTCCATCCACTCAGGTAGTCCTGCGAAGAGTGCAGGCATCGCGTCGATCGAACGACGGCCGTTGGCATAGGCCTTGTCGAAATAACTGCCGCGTTCCGCGAGGCTCTTTAAGAAGGGCGCATAGCCCGGCTTACCTTCGGGCGGAAAAACATATTCGCTGCCAAAGCTCTCGAGGATGACCACCACTACATTTTTGGGCTTGATCCAAGGCGCTGAGAGTGGGGCAAGGTCTTTGGCCTGGTAGCGGGAAATCGTGGCTTTAACATTTTCCCAAGGCATCTCTGTGAGCTCAACGACGGCGGCCTTGTCACTCGATTTTAAAATGGTGAACGTTGAGTTGAGCACCAAAGATCCGAGCTCAGGATTTTGACCGAAGGCACTCGCAGGAATAAGAGGTTTCGCCTGAAAACCACCACGAATCGCAATTGCACCGAGAACGATGACAAGTACAAGTGTTTTCCATTCGACTGATTTTTCCCGTTTCATTTTGGAGACAGAGCCAGACTTTCGAAAGGTAATCCAAGCTAAAAATGCATAGAGTGCGATTTGTAGGAGCGAAAAGTACCAGTAGTAGATGGCGATCTGAACGGTCTGATCGCCTATGTCGCGAGCCAGCAAAAAACTGTCCATGGTCAAGCGTTTGCCGGTAAATTTAAAGTATTCGAGATCGATGATGTTGAGTGAGAGCGCAAAGCCGTTGACGAGGGTGAAGACAAGTCCTAAAACGATTCTCTTAACCCGTTCGACCTTCCTCATCGGGATGAGGTAGAGCGTGAAGATGACGATGTTGATCAGCGCAAGTGCCGCCAGATCGTAACGTATGCCGTTCACACAGGCCAGTATGATTTCGGTCAGAGTGCTGTGGATGAAGAGCGAGCGATTCATCAGGAAAAAAAGTATTCTGAGCAGGGTATAGAGACCAAGAAGCAGAGCAAGCTGCTCTAAGATTCGTCTGGTTAGCGACACAGAATTTCCTCTCCGTAACATGAATCCTTCACCTGTCTAGAACTAGAGTGCGTGAATGGACTCGTCAAGGTCTCGCTCTCAAGCCCCATTCGAGAAATCCTGGCCGGGCCTTGGGGCTTTCCAGAATCAGTATAGGTTTCATCAGGTTATTAATCACTAGTCAATCCGCGTTCCGGGAAAGTTAGTTTATGAAACACATCCTCTTCCCTCTCATTCTCCTCTCGCTCGCGCTTTCCTGCGGCCGGGGAGTCAGTGAGTTGAAAATAATTGATGGCAAAAGCCCGTCGGCTGACGTTCGGTCCAGCACCGTTTCCTTGGTGCAAAGCCAGACGAATCTTTCGTTCTGTAGCGGCACCCTGATTGCAAGAAATCTCGTGCTGACAGCGGCGCATTGCATCACCGACAAAAAAGTGGAGGCGATCGAAGTCCGTCTCGATCAGGGCGAGACCTATCAGGTCCTTCAACTTGCGCCTTATAAGTCTGAGCAAAAGTTCGGAGTTAATTTCGACGTGGCGTGGGTGATGCTCGATCGGGATGTGCCAGAGGGATACGAACCGATGGAACTCTTACGCGATCCATCCGTGCTCAGCGGCGAAAATGTCAGGATTGCAGGCTACGGCCAAACGGCAAGTATCTGTAAGCCTGGCGATACGGCTTGCGCGACGGGAAACCTCTTTGAGGCGGAAACGACTGTTAGCGAATTTCTTGATCGCGGCCGCTGGCACAAACTCCTGCTCACCCATTCAAACGATCGACAGGGGCCTTGTCTCGGTGACAGCGGTGGCCCCCTGTTTGCAAAGATTGGAACAAAGACCTTTCTCGCCGGAAATTTTGTCGGCTGGGATAAACGCCTTGTACCGGAAGTGGCTTCGAAAATCTGCGACAAGGGCGAAGCAATTTATAATGCGGCGGGACTTTACTTCGACTGGATTGAAGCATCGTCGGGCATAAAACTCCTTTTTACGGCGGCATCAAATTCTTTGCCTAAGGAAAGTCTGGAGCCTGTATTCACGGGAAAGCCGAAAAATTTTGCCGAATGGTGTCAGTATCGAAATCACGAGGATCCGGCCTGGTACACGATGCAGCGCATCATCAGCCTCGCCGGGGACTTTGCCCTGGATAATAATGGTGACATTCGCGCGAATTTTGATGACTGCAGCATTGCTGCCGAAAACCTGAAGGCCAAGATCAAAGCCGATCGTGGTCTGGACCTCGACGCTTATGCACCAACGAGTTTTGGTGAGAAGGCAGTCATAACGGATTTAAGTCCACTCGCTGCCCTCGCTGACTTCGGCATTGATCGCATCAGCCTCAAGGGTCACCGCATCGAAGACTTTAGCCCACTGTTGAATCTTCGCCGCTTGAAAAAAGTCGAGATCATCAACAACGAAGCTTCCGTCTTTGGGCCCTTGGATGCCGGGACACTCACCTCGGTCGAGACGCTCACAGTTCGCAATTCCCCAGGCGCGATGCGGCTTGATAATCTGCCTTCGGTGAAGTCCCTTCGCTTCCTCGAAATCGCCGGAGAAGCGATTCCAAGCGAAATGGTCTGGGATACCTCGCTCGTGCGTAACATCACACTCGACAACGTGCGCGCCAGCGATACCCTGAACTTCTCCATGCCGAAGCTTCAGAACCTGACCGTGAAGGCCAGAATTGCGATCAGCCTGCCTAATCATCTGCCGGAACTCCAGACGCTTCAGCTCCAGGATCTGACGGCCTTCAACATGCCTCGAAGCCTGCCGAAGGCGCGAAGCATAACTGTGTTGAATTCTCAGCAGATCAATCGGCTGAGCGGGGCTGTGCGCTTTGAGGACCTCACGTCTTTGGAAACGCTTGAGATGAGGGATAACCAGGGAATCGAGGATTTTGCGCTACTGCCGAAGCTAATGAAGCTCCGCTCGGTGATTCTTTCGGGAAATGGCTTTCGGTCGATAGATGGTTTTCAAAGCCTGCCGAAATTGACTCGACTTGATATCTCCACGAATCAACTCGAGGTCCTGCCTTATTTCGAAGATTTGCCTTCGATCGATGAGCTCGACGCATCGTCCAATCTTCTTACAGGTGATCTTGGACTCGATGGAGTGGATTCACTCAAAAGCCTTAATTTAAGCGATAATCCACTGAGCAGCCTGATCGGTATCAGTCGACTTCCGCAATTGACCAAATTGGATGTGGAACATATTCGCAATGGAACTCTGGACAGTCTGGAGGGCTTGAGTGGGATCGAGACTCTTGAGCAGTTAAGAATGGGACGCAATTCCTTTCGCAGTGTAAAAGAGTTTTTGCGCTTTCCCAAACTGCAGGTTTTAGTGTTGAGCGATAATCAGATCCAAGACATCAGCAAGCTCAAAGCCTTGGGAGAGCTGGGTTACCTGGAAGTGGTGAATAACCCTCTCACGGCCTGGACCTGCCCACTTTCAAACGTCAAATTTTGTCGTTTTGAGTGGGCGAACAGCAATCTTTAACCTTTTGCAAAACCGCGCTTGAGAGTTCCGAGATAATGCACACAAGGCAAAACACCTGTGTTCGGCATCAGGATCGATCCTGGCGAGAGCACAGCGTTACATCCGGTCTGTGCCTTATCGCCGATTAAAGCCCCTAATTTACGCAGGCCAGAGCCAATCTTCTCGTCCGTCTCAGGATGGATGACAGAGACTTCGTTGCCACGGAGTTTGAGATTCGCAAGTTTGGTACCTGCACCCAGATTCACGTCGTGACCAAGTATTGAGTCACCGATGTAAGCGAAGTGTCCGGCTTTGGCTTCATCAAAAAAGATCGAGCCTTTGACTTCGGTCGTATGACCGACGACGGCCTTGGCTCCGATGTAAGCACTGCCCCGAATGAAGGCTGCGTGACGGACTTCAGCACCCGGTCCGATGAAAGTCGGGCCCTGAATATAGGCGAAAGGACCAACTTCCGCGCCTTCGGCAATGTATACCGCGCCTTCGATGATAGCTTGGGGGTGAACCTTGCCTTTGATCACAGGTTGGTCACTGACGCCGTGTTCGCGGAGAAGTTTCTCTATAAAAGCCGTGAGTGGTTTTCCAAGGAGCTGAAAGACGTCGCTGCTTGCGAATTGCTCACCTAGAAAAACCTTGTCGAGTTGAAAGAGAATTCGGGGATTTAGAGATGTGCTCATAAAGCATTCCTAAAAGAACAGGCAAGTTTTGCCTCAAGTGATTCTGGATCTAGCCGAATTAGGAAATCAAAGGTAACAAAATCCTAGCAGCCTGTCATGTAACTAAAATGGTGAATGAGGGCTCGGGACGGAGTGGGGTCAATCGTCTTATGTTCGATGTGAATAGATTCAAAAAGTCCGTAAAAGAGTGGATTCGTGTCAACGCAGATGGCACCGAGATTGACCTGCGCGACTATTGCGACGAACTCGTGCCGGCTCAGCAGTATCAAGCCAACCAATGGTTGATCGAGCAGACTCTGTCCTGGTATCGCCACATTTTGGAACGCCGCGTTGAAGAAGCCAACGGCGCAGACTCCGAAGCTGGTGAAGTTTAAGCCTTAGCGCTCTGACAAGCCCTGCCTTTTATTCAAACACATGTAAAGCCCCGGTTCACGTTGAACCAGGGCTTTAATCTTTTCCACTGACTTAGATTTGTGAAAAGCAAAAGCCGCGATTAAGAATAAACTTAATCGCGGCTTTTAAGCTTCGAATATAGACTTAGACGTGACGGGAATTGGCTTCTTTGATGCGAAGATATTCGGTCTCTGGAATGAAATCCAAAACTTCGAGATCTTCAAAACCCATATCGTCGATCCAGTGAACATTCTTCATTTCCGGTAGTGGGGAAACCACAAAGCTACCGTCGTCTTTTTCGTAGTACTCGTAAGCATCGAGGATGCGACCTTCACGAGTTATCTGATAGTAGTGATAGCCATCGCCATTGACGAGACGTCCATCGCGAGAATCACCAGTCCAATACTCTTTAGCAAATACCACGTCTTGCACTTGTGCTAGTTCTTTCATAAGCCAACCTCCTGTCTCTCTCTTACCTATCGGCAGAATTCAAAGAGAGTTGAGGGATATGAACCCACAAACAAAAATCAGCAAGAAAAAACTTAGGTTTTAATACCCAGTATTAGCGAAGTGCATGTCCGAAGCGGTCCCAGCGAAGGCGTGGCCAGATCGAATCGTCAGGAGTGTTCATACTCCACATAACGAAAAGCGCCTTACCTTTGACGTATTCGCGTGGTACCTGGCCCCAAGATCGGGAATCAGTTGAATTATCTCTGTTGTCACCCATCGCGAAATAACTCTCGGCAGGGACCACATATTCGGGTTTGTCGGTAGGAAATTTCTGACTGAGAGAGAACATCGCGCTCGTGCCCTTGTCCTGAATCACCCAGTGATCGAGATCGCCGAGCTTTTCCACCGAGAGAGTTTTGATATCCGCGTTGTCATGAATGTCCGAGAGGATGGATCGATCGTTCTCATGATCGGTCCGGGTCTGGGGCTGATCGTTGATGTAGAGAATGTTATTTTCGACGCGGATACGATCGCCTGGAAGGCCAACGATGCGTTTTACATAATCGATGTCAGGCTCTTTGGGGTATTTGAAAACGATGATATCCCCGCGTTTCGGGTCGCCCCATTTCGCCAGGGTGTAATCGAGGAAAGGCACTTTGAGGTCATAGGCCAGTTTGTAGGCAAGCAGGCGGTCGCCCACCTTGATAGTCGGTTCCATCGAGGCCGTCGGCACATGATAAGGCGAAGCCACGGACCAGCGGAATGCAAGGATGAGAACGAGGAAAACAGCGAGTTGGCGAAGGTTTTCAGGACTCCAGAACCCGGGCTTTTGCTTTTGATCTTCGGACATAATTCCTTCTTTACCTCAAAACGAAAGGTATGTTGCTCGCCGCTAAGGATCGAGCCTTTGTACGCTTTTAACCTAGACTAACAAGAATGTCATGAGAGTTCACTGAGCCTCTCTACAGAAGATCAGCCTTTCGGCCGATGACTAGGGGAGGAGGGGAGAAATCATGCGTTTTCTGTCGATTATCGCCATCACAATCAGCCTGATCGCAGCCATGATCCCTAAGCCTGCCTTCGCCTATTCCGCCAACAAAGTCTGGCTTGAGACTATGGATGACGGGCGTATTCGAGTTGCGGTGCAGTACACCGTGCCTGCTCTCAAAGAGTTTCGTCTCGCTCATGCTGTATTCACAAATCGAGCGGAAGCGGACACGTTCTACTGGCATCTCATCAAAGGGGGTGAATTCTCAGTGAACGGCCCAGCGCAATTACGCTTTATACCACCCAAGTCCGAACCCACTCCCTGGTAATTCTCCAAACCCATTCGATTCCGATTAGAGCGCTTTTGCAGCCTTAAGGCCCTTGTCGCCAACGCTTGCACCGAGGCGGCTGATGACATCGCTCGCCAAAGTTGCAGCGATTTTGCCGGAAACTTCGAGAGATTTGCCTTGGCACATTCCGTACAAAAAGCCTGATGCAAACATATCGCCAGCACCCGTGGTGTCGATGACTGTCGTAGCAACTGGAGCAATTGTATAACGGTCTTTACCTTTACCAATCAATGCGCCCTCAGCACCAAGCTTGATCGCTGCGATCGCGCCGCTTTCGGTGATACGGTTGCAGGCATGCTCAGGTGTTGATTCATAGAGAAGATGAGCTTCCTCGCGGTTCGCAAACACGATGTCTGCGTACTCTTCGATGAGCTGCACAAATTCCTGACGCGAGTTGCGGCAGACGAATGGATCGGCAACATCGAAGGAGATGAGAGTGCCGGCTTCCTTCGCAATCTTAAGCGCTTTTTTAATAGCTGAAATCTGTGAGGCATTGGCCCACTGATAACCTGAGAAGTGGAAAACCTTGGCAGCTTTGATATCGGCTTCCGGAACGATGCTTTCATCAAAGAGACAGCTTGCCCCAAGACTTGTGTTCATCGTGCGCTCTCCATCAGGAGTGACGAGGATGAAACAAAGACCGGTGTGCGCATCCACTTTGGAAATGTGGGAAGCGATGCCGAGAGCTTTCATGCGGGTCTGAATGTGTTCGCCGTAAGCATCGTGACCGATGGTGCCAGCGAAAGAGGTTTTGCCACCAAGAGCTGCAATGGTACGGATGGCGTTCATGCTTGAACCGCCGAGTTCCATCGTAGTTTTGGTGTTTTTGAAATGAGCGATGACTTCTTGCTGCCGCGCGTCGTCAACGAGGTGCATGATGCCCTTGTTGAGGCCTAGAGTTTGAATATCTTGTTCTGTTGCAGTGACAAGAATATCGACGAGGGCATTACAGATAGAAACTACATCTAAGGTCTTCACGATGCCTAGATCTCCCAGGGTTGACGAATTCGCCTGAGTCTAGGGACGCAGGCAGACTAAGTCAAGCTGAGGAATAGGCATGAGAGCCAGTCAAATCAAGAGGTTTTCTGGATCGGATAATTGTCAAAGTTGCGCGTGTTTTGGAAAGCCGCATCCTGCTTCAAGAGCTTGGCGTGAATGGCTTCCAGGTCCTTGACACTGGCTACGACGATTTGAATGTAGCGCTTTCTGCAGAGATGGCTGATAGCCAAAGCACTGAGGACAGGTATGAAATTAGGCATTGCGATGAGAAGTTCCGCTAAAAAACTCGCGGAAAGAATGACGATCAGGCCAACTCCCTGATTACGTCTTTTCGACCAAAATCCGCCTTCGGTACCGTAAGCGAGCAATGCAAAGAGAAAAAGGACGAGTCCACTGCTGCCGGCAATGAATGTTTCCAGCCAGCTTGTGTGTGGAAGAAATCCTAAGATCTGCAGGCCGATGAGCGCAGCAAAGGCCCAGGAGGCAATCACATTCTGCCTTCTGACACCTGATTCTTGATAATGGCAACCGTCCGGAAGCTTGAGGCGCGTCCAAAGCCATAAGCATAGCGTAACGACAATAGTGCAGTTGCCTGCATCAATTTGAGGGACTGCCATATAAACCTACGCGTCGATGAGTTGATTATCTGAAGTATAAAACCATTCGAATGATCTGTCACCGTCAAGCTGTGTAAAGGCTCTGTTAACTAGCTAACACGGATTGGGACATTTTGGCCTTCACTTTAATATCTCTCATGAGCAGAAACCCTTTGAGAGTCGAGGCTTGAAGATCTTTTAGCGGGAGTCGCATAGGTGTGATGTAGGCGATTTGGAGACGGGGCTTAGGACCAGAGATATAGTTTATCGCAAGTAAATGACGATTCGCTTTTGCTAAGTTTTTGATGGCTTCCATCGCACAGTCTTGCCATTGCAATCCGCATTCACCCTCGAGGAGTAGCGCGACTGAACAGCCGTCAGTGGAAATGCTTTGAGTGTCCACCTTGGAAAAGAGAGAAGATGCGTCAGATCGGAAGCTGTTCAGGAGTTCGATGCGCTCGCGGTTCATCCAGGGTTCGATCTTGAGAGTTTGCGTATCGGTCCACGAATCGAGGGAGGCGCCCCAGGCGGAGACCTGCCGGAGATCAAAGGAGCTGGCCTCGCCGGATGCCTGAGCCAGGATCTGATAGAAATATTGAGCGGCAAGTGGATCGCTTGAATCCAACCATGCGGCGATTTTATTATCGACTTCGGGGCCTTGCCAGCTTGGGAGATTTTGGTCCAACTGCTCAACCCGCATGAGAAGATGCCTCTCCTCAACGCCTTTTTCCATCTCCCCAACGGTGGAGCCGTCGGAAGTCAGTAGAAAGTGGGAGGCATCCACCGAATCCCTGGTTTTCAGGAAATCAATGTGGGCTCCGGTTGTAAAGCGTTCGGCCAAGGCTGCCTGGAGGCAGACCATAGCCTGGCGAAGGGGATCCTGAAATTGGATAAGCCCTTCAAAACGCTTCTTTTTTATGGGCAGGCCAGTCATCAGCCATACGCCTTAAATGGTTGAACTCATTCAATTATCGGTAGGGCGGGACGAAAGTTGAGTAAGGAAGGGCGGGTCCACGCAAAAAGGGCCCTGACGCTGAGTCAAGGCCCTGATATCAAACATTAAATTAAAACGATTCCTTGTTTCTTTCCCAGAATTTGCTCCAGTATTCATAGCCAGATACGTAGGAGAATCCAATCGAAACCCAGAGGACCATCATCCCGATCGTCTCGAGGTTGGGTTCACGAAGGAGAAGGAGAGTGATCGAAAGATCCTGAAGAAAGGTTTTGATTTTGCCGAGGTTTGAGACCTTTATGGAAAATCCCTGTTCCGCAGCTGCCATGCGCAGACCGGAAACAGCTGTTTCTCTCGAGAGAACAAGAACCGCGATCCAGGCACTTAAAACACCGCCACCAACCATCACGACGAGTGCTGCGCCGACGAGAAGTTTGTCAGAAATCGGATCGAGAATTTCGCCGATCTTGCTCACGCTGTTCATCTTGCGCGCAATATAGCCGTCGAAGAAATCGGTTAGTGCACCAACGGCAAAGATCACCGCGCAGATCACGTTGAATACTTTGAAGTCGAAAGAATAGAGGACACAAATGAAAGGGATGATGGCTATGCGGAAAAAAGTCAGCCTATTGGGTAGATTCCTCAGCCAGGATTTAACCTCTGCCGTTTGATTTTCCATCGTCTCTCACCTTCCTCTTCGTAGCCTGAACGCTTCTCTTAGGCGTTTCGTCTACTCTATGAACGAATACTTAGCAACAGAACTGTGCCTTAGTGAACAGTCTTATGTCCAAGATAAATTTAGGACGATTCACGAGAGAAAAGTTCTCTGCGTTATATTGTCGTTCCATTAATATAACTGAAGACAGCCATGGGTGACCATGATAATTGCTGCGAATAGGCCAGCTGGCCCGCGAATAGAAGTTAAACGAGGTGCAGAGATGGCTCTGACTATCCATACCGATCATTTAATCGTCGGATCCGGAATTGCCGGACTGATGCTCGCCCACAAGCTCGGACAGACTCAAAAGGTTGTCATAATCGCCAAGGAAAGTCTGAGCGAAAACAATTCCCGATATGCTCAGGGCGGCATCGCCTCGGTCTTGTCTCCCGAAGATTCTTTTGAAAAACATATTGAAGACACGCTCGAAGCCGGAGCCGGTCTTTGCCACCGCGATGTGGTGCAGGCAGTGGTCGAAGCGGGACCAGCCGCCATCGCGGAACTGATTTCACTCGGAGTCGACTTTACTCGCGGCAAAGGCGGCAAGGGACAGGAAGGCCAACCTTACCATCTCACGCTTGAAGGTGGACATTCCGAGCGGCGCATCATTCACGCCGATGATTTAACCGGAGCCGAAGTGGTCCGGGCTCTTGGGGTCGCCATTCGTATGAATCCCAATATTACTATCTATGAAAATATGTTTGCGATCGATCTCATCACCAGCGACAAGGTGCGGCCGATTTTCTCGAAGAATTACTGCCTGGGCGCTTACGCCTACAATCGGGATTCCAGGGAAATTTATGAGATTCGCAGTCATGCCACTCATCTCTGTGCCGGTGGTCACGGCAAGGTCTATCTTTATACTTCCAATCCCGATGTGGCGACTGGCGACGGTCTCGCCATGGGCTGGCGCGCAGGATGCCGCGTGGCTAACCTTGAATTTATGCAGTTTCATCCCACCTGTCTCTACAGTCAGAAAGAAAAGACATTTCTGATTTCGGAGGCGGTTCGCGGTGAGGGTGCGATTCTTAAGACTGCTGATGGCAAGCCCTTCATGCAGAATTACCATCCGCTCGAATCGCTTGCTCCTCGTGATATCGTGGCCCGCGCAATTGATTCGGAAATCAAAAAAAGCAACGTGCCTTATGTCTACCTCGATGCGCGTGGAATTGGTCTGGACAAAATCAAAGCCCGCTTTCCGAACATCTATAAAGTCTGTCTGTCGCAGGGCATAGACATGGCGACCGACATGATTCCGGTCGTTCCCGCTGCTCACTTTAGCTGCGGTGGACTCGTGACAGATGCTGATGGCAGGACCTCGATCACCAATCTCTTTGCGATTGGCGAAGTCGCCTGCACCGGTCTGCACGGCGCGAATCGCCTGGCTTCCAACAGTCTGCTTGAAGCCCTCGTCATCGCCGGCCGGGTGGCGAATTACATCGCCCAACATGGAATCGAAGACGCTCCTGAGCTGCCGAGCACCCCCTGGCGTTCAACCGGAGCGATTGAGCCTGATGAACTTGTAGTCCTCACACACACCTGGGACGAGATCCGCCGCATGATGTGGAACTACGTGGGGATTGTGCGGTCTGATAAACGTTTGCAAAGAGCCTATGCAAAAATCGTCGCGATCCGCCAGGAGCTCGAAACATTTTATTGGGAAAATCAAATTGATGTGTCTCTCCTGGAAGTTCGAAATCTTGCCGATGTCGCCTTCCTGACAATTCGCTGCGCCTTGAAGCGCAAGGAGTCGCGGGGAATTCACTTCAATATCGATTATCCCGAAACGATCGATAACCCTGCTCCAAGTGACACAGTTATCTGGTAGCTTTCCCTGGTCTCTGATTTTCTGGGGCTGGCAAATGCCTCCAAACAGGGTATAAAGGTCAGAATATTCAGAGCTTTCTTTGGGGAGAATGTATGCGTATTAAGAGCATCGCGATTTCAAGCCTAATTTGTGTTGGCCTTTTCGGAGGCTGCAAATGCAGTGAAAAACCTAAGACAGATGGCACAGCAGCAACTACGACAGAAGCCGCGAAACCAGCTGAGAATGCAACCGAGTTGAAAATCGAAGATACCGCCGCCGGTACAGGCGAAGAAGCCGTTGAAGGCAAAGAAGTTACTGTTCATTACACAGGAACACTAACAGACGGCAAAAAGTTTGATAGCTCCCACGACCGCAACGAGCCATTCACCTTCCGCCTCGGCGCTGGCATGGTCATCCCAGGTTGGGAACAAGGTATCAAAGGCATGAAAGTTGGCGGCAAACGCAAACTCACAATCCCACCACAATTGGGTTACGGTGAGCGCGGAGCGGGCGGAGTTATTCCTCCTAACGCAACTTTGCTCTTCGACGTTGAACTCCTCGGCGTTAAATAAGCAAAATAGAAAAGCCCCGATCTCTCGGGGCTTTTTTT
>SEDW01000408.1 GCA_004193325.1 Pseudomonadota bacterium
CTCACCGACGGCGATAATACCGCCGGCACCATCGATCCTCTCGAAGCGGCCCAGCTTGCCAAATCGCTCGGCATCAAAGTCTATACGATTGCCGTTGGTAGCAATGAGCCGGTGCCTTTTCCAGTCCAGGGTTTTTGGGGAACGGAATACCGCAATCAACTGATTCGCATGAATACTGAGCTCTTGCAAAAAGTGTCAGAACTCACAGGTGCCCGAAGCTTTGTCGCCAAAGACACCGAGACCTTGAGCAACATCTATAAGACGATCGACAGACTCGAAAAGAATAAGCAGGAATGGGAAGATCCCATTCAAAGGGAAGAACTCGCCTGGGTCTTCATCACGGCGGCACTCGTTTTCCTCTTCCTTGAACAGCTGTGGCTCACAAGCCGTCTGAGGGTTGTTCCATGAATTTTGCCGATAATCGTTACCTCTATCTCATCATTCCCCTGGCGCTTGGCCTGATTCTTATTCGCCTCTGGTCGGCGAAGAATTATAGGAGACGGCTCTCTCTCCTCTCGGCAGCCTGGAAGTTGAAACCCCTAAGGGATCCCTGGGAATGGCTTCGCCGCATCTTCCTTCTCCTCGCCGTTCTCACGATGGTCCTGGCGATTGCCAGGCCGCGCTGGGATTTTCACTGGAGTGAAGTGAAGCACCGGGGCTCGGATGTGATCGTCGTCCTCGATCTCTCGAGGAGCATGCTCGCGACCGACATCAAACCCAACCGCCTCGAAAAAGCGAAGCGCTCAGTTCGCGATCTCCTTTCAGCTGTGCAGGGCGACCGCATCGGTCTTGTGCTTTTCTCTGGGGTGGCCTTCATTCAATGCCCGCTCACCTACGACAAATCGAGTTTTGATCTCTTTTTGGATCAGGTGAGCGTCGATCTTCTGCCTGTGCAGGGGACCGAGATCGCCGCGGCGCTCGATCTGGCGGAAAAAGCCTTTGATCAGGGCAGTGAGACGGGGAGTCGAGCCAAAACGGTTATTCTCATCAGCGATGGGGAGGATCATGGAGAAAACGCTTATTCCAAAGCGGAATCTCTCGCGGAAAAGGGTGTGCGCATCTTTTCTCTCGGTATGGGGAGCGACGGCTCGCCCATTCCTTCTGAAGATGGGGCCTTTCTAAGGGATGGCCGAGGCCAACTCGTTTTGAGCCGACCCGATATCGACGGTTTAGCCAAAATTGCGAAATCGGGCGGTGGACGCCTTATTTCGGCGAGTGAAAACCTCGATGATTTCTATCGCCAGGAATTAAGTCATGGTGAAGAACTCCAGAGCACCCGGGAAAAGGTCTGGAAGGAAAGGCATATGGCCCTGAGTTTGCTGGCCTTTTCATTTTTGCTCGTCGAATTTCTGATTCGTGGAAAACGTTTGGTCTAGGGGCTTGCCACTTTGTCTCGATCCCCTTAATATGCCGCGTTAGGAGGCCCTATGACCAAGTCTGTGAAGCCGTTGAACGATAAGCCCAAACATAAAAACCACAAAGACCTCTTCGTCTGGACAGCCGTGCTCCTTGCGCTGCTCTTCGTCGCAGGCGGCGTGCTCTGGGGATTCCGTAGTGCCCCTGAGTCGAATGTAAATATTCCCGAAACAGCTTTCGAAAAAAAGCCCACGCGCAGCGCCGAGACCCGAATTGCCAACACCGCATCGCCGGCTTTGAATACCGGATCGCGCGAGCGTGATGACAATTCCCCTGAACGAAGCCCAGAGCTCGCGAAAGCGATGGAGCTTGTCGATCAGGGCCACTGGGATCAAGCGGAGCCGATTCTCCTCGCTGAACTTGAACGAAATCCCAAGGACGAAGCGATTCTACTCGAACTCGCGATGATTCAAATTCTCGACAAACACGAACTTGCTGCCGCGCAGCCCTATCTCGAGACCGCGATTCGCATCAATCCCAAAAATGATGCCGCTGTCGAAGAGCTGCTTGGTGTCTATGAAGAAGGCCAGAACTGGGATCAGGCCCTGCGCTTTTTTGAATCCTTACCGCCCGACGCTGAAGGCCGTGGCTTCGTGAATTACGGCAAAGGCAATGCGCTCCTATCCGTGGGCCGTAATGGGGAAGCGGTAGATGTCTTGCGTAAGGCCGTTTACGAAGACGATAATAAAGCTTTCACCGCGCGTGACAGTCTTGCCACAGCCTACGAGAGTCTTGGCCGCTATGATGAGGCCTCGAAGGAATATGAGCAGGTCATCAGCGGCCCCTACAAGCCGGAACAGATTCGCCTCGCCAAGATTCGTCTGGCGGATAATTATGCCAATCAGAAAAACTTTGATCAGGCCCGGGCGATACTTGAGCCTTTGATCGCTGCCGAGCCGAAAGACCGTTACGCGGCTCGCGTCCTAGAGCAGGTAAATAATCGCGAACGTCGCCAGTAAGCGAACACCTCCGTGAAATTCCCCCGACTCTAATGTCTTAGATCAAAATTATTTTACCCCGCTGCCTCCTGGGCTGCGGGGTTTTTCGTCTCGAGAGGGCCGCAAGATGCTTTCAGAGTCCGGCCCTTTTCCTTTACTATGGATGCTATAGTATTGAATTCATTTAGATGGGTGGGCCGTGCAATGGGTGCCAAAGCTTTGAAGGTTCTGACGCGAGATGATCTGGATCGGACCTTTCTCAAGATCCTCATCGAGCAGTGCGAATCGGCGACGGAAGAAGCCAGGCAGTGCACCGCCTCGATTTTTCAACTGACCTCGAACTACGTGGCTCAGCCCGAGTTTCAGACCCTCCAGCAGTTCTATGACCTCTATTTTGGCTCTCACGAGGTCGACGAGAAAAAAAATGCTGTGAACGACGACGTCGACGATCTTTTTGCGATGCTGCAGGGGCAGATGGAACGTGGCGAAGAGCTCAGCGCTCCCGAAGAGGATCAGGCAAAGAAAGAAGCGCGCCTGAGCCTCGCCGCCATTCAAAAAAAGCTCGAATCCCTCATCACGCTCGATAGCGGCATACGCGATCAAATCCTCCCCGCTCTCGCCACCATGCAGTGCGAAGATGCTGTTCGCCAGCGCGTGGAACATCTGACCTTTGGCTGGGAAAAACTGATTTCGGCCAAGAGCGATAAAGCTACGGATTGGACGGCGCTTGCCCGGGAAATTGCGGGGAAGACGAGTTCAGTCGAGGAGACGAACGATTTTTATACGATCGTACTGCAGGAAAAAGCTCCTGAAGGTCAGGCCGATCGTGGTGTATTTCTCGAATTCTAAGGCGGGGAGCTGATATGCAAGAGGCAGAATTGTTCAAAAGTTTTCGAGATTTTACCGAAAGCTCCTTGAATTGGTGTGTGAAGGAAGCGGAAGAGGGGACGACTCGCGTGACCAACGCGATCGATATCCTTTTGAAAGATATTTCCCGCGTTTCGGCGATGTCATCAGAAAGTCTGAAGGCGCTTGAAAGTCTGCAGACCATGCTGTCGAAATTCGACAAAAAAAATTATCAACAGCTGCAAAAAAGCCTTGCGAGCCTCAGTCGTGAGAACTCCGAGATCGACAGCTACATTCAGCCGATCATGGAAGCTTTGCAGTTTCAGGATCGTTTTCGGCAAAATCTCGAGAACGTCGTGAAGATGATCGATGTCTGGCAGAAGGCTCGTTCGGCGATGGATGAGGGCAAGTCTTCAAGTGATACCTTGCTCGATTTTGGCAAGGCCCTGATGGCAAAGACCACGATGAAGCGCGAGCGCGACATTATTCGCGCAGAGATCGAAGGTCTCGAACCCGAGGCGGAAGCCGCCCGAGT
>SEDW01000409.1 GCA_004193325.1 Pseudomonadota bacterium
GTTCCTACGCTTTGGGATCGAAAACGAAAAAGTTTTAACTCTGTGAGCAGTTAGTGCTTAACTTTTGTGATCAGAGCGAGCACTATGGATCAACATCTTGCCTCAAATTCGAACAATTAGTTTGCAAACATATAAAAATTATGTTTGTTTTGTGTAAACCTGATTGACCGCCTGTAACGAATTCGTAGTCGAAAATTTTCGAGTACAAGGCACGTCATTCCTCATGAGGTTATTGATTCACGCATGGTCAATGAGCAAGCACTGCTAGCGGATCTGGTCGGTGCAATCAATGCATGGATGCAGGGGAGTCGCAGCCGGAGTTTATCCGGGCTCGCGCGTCGCACCAATGTTGCTTATTCAACCATTCGTCGTATCGCGCAGAACGAAAGCGTGCCTCACCCTTACACAGCTCTCTCGATTTCCGAAGTTGTGATGTCGACTCAGGAACGTCTCGAATTTCTCAAAAATCATTTTCCAACCATCGGCAACCTGATGGACGAATGTTATGTGAACTCCATTCGGGCTGAGCCGAATGATGAGGCACTCAATCGATATATTCGGCAGGAACCGCATAATCGCATCTTCAATATCGCTGCGACCAAGAAGGGCACGAATCGCCGTTCGATCATGCAGCTCTGCGGTCAGATGGGTGTCGACGCATTGGACGAGATGGTGGACGATGCAGTGCTTGTCGAGCTTCCCGATGGAACCATCAAATACACACACGATAATTGGGCCATTGGCAATATTGAGGACGCGCTTCATCAAGTGCGTCACTCAACAGAGCACTTCGAAAAGCACCTAGTCGGAACCGAGGGGGCCAGCCTTATGCACTCGACCGGAGCGGTGCGTGCGGAGTTGGTTCCCCAGTTGAAAGAACTTGTATTAAAGTTTATGAAAGACTTAAATGCGCTCAAAGACGATCAAGATTCAGAAGGCGGAATTCACTTTTTCTGTGACTTGATGTATTCGCTTTACGATCGAAATGAGTGGAATGCTTGTCCCAATCAGGAGCTGGACGGATGAAAAGACTGTTTCTCACACTACTGCTACTCAGCGCATTATTTCAGGGCAAAACAGCTGACGCGAGCGGTTCCAACACAGTTTTCTTTCCCGTTAGATTTAACGATTATATTTTCATGCCTGCCATTCAGGACGTGGCTTTCAATAATACTACGCTCTATAATTACCTGGAATCGGCTGAAGCCAGTAAGATTCTTGTCTCCCGCGTGAGCACATATCTTTACCGCTCCACCTACTACTACACCTACTGGGGCTACGATGTGGAGCTCGGCTTTGCGGATTATGAAACGGTCACTTTCCGCTATTATGCAAGCCTCGGAGCGATCCTTGGCAAGACGAGCAAGAACGAAATCGTCGTCCTTCTCCCGCCTGTCGTGACGAGACCCACGACGACGGTGACTGGCTCAGATACAATCGACTGACCGAAATCATTCATTCATAATTCAAGTCAGAGGCGTTTTCTTCGGAAGACGCCTCTCTTTTCATTCCTGCAAAGTCTTCGGTGCAAATTCCCCGAGTCTTTGCGATAATCGTGAACCTTTGCCTATCTATATTGACTCGCCGGAGGATTACAGGGTCTATGCAACATTTTATCTGGGACTTCTCTCCTGAAATCTTCAAACTTGGCGCCTTTGCGCCTCGCTACTACGGACTGATGTTTGCCATCGGTTTTATGGTTGGCTACACCATCACTCAAAAGATCTTTCTCAAGGAAGGGCGTCCTGAAGAGGATCTTTCCTCCCTGCTCTTTCACATCATGGTTGGTACCATCGTAGGTGCGCGTGTCGGTCACTGCCTCTTTTATGAGCCGGACTACTACCTCTCGCACCCACTCGAAATCCTCTTCGTCTGGCGCGGCGGCCTAGCCAGCCACGGCGGAACCATCGGTGTGCTCATCGCGCTCTACCTCTACCGTCGCAAACATCTCGATCAGGGCTACATCTGGCTTGCTGACCGTCTTTCGATTGGTACTGCGTTTACCGCGGCCTGTATCCGTATCGGCAACTTCTTCAACTCCGAGATCCTCGGCAAAGCATCGGATGTGCCCTGGGCCATCATCTTTGCAGCCAATGGCGACAACATTCCCCGTCACCCGGCGATGCTCTATGAAGCTGCGGCCTATCTCGTCCTCTTCGGCATTCTCTTTTGGATGTACTGGAAGACGAATGCCGCGCAGGTCAAAGGCCGCATGATTGGTTTGATGCTAGCCTGGATCTACGTTGCACGCTTCTTCATCGAGTTCGTTAAAGAGAATCAGGTTCCCTTTGAGAACGGTATGCCGCTCAACATGGGTCAGCTCCTGAGCATTCCTTTCATCATCATCGGTCTTCTGCTCTTTAGCGGCAAATTGGTGGAATGGTTACCCTGGCTCGACTCATCCATCGCGCCCCTTACGAAAACACCGGTTCAGACCGGCAAGAAGAAAGTCTAAGAGGTCTCAGGTGAAACTCTCTGTCGCGGCTCTCAGCAGTATCGCTTTCTTGTCTATGGCCAACACCTGTCGCTCGTCATCTTCGGAGCTCGTCAAGCTCCCCTGGGACGAGGCAAGGGTCAGTCGTGATCTGAAGGTTCTAAGTGCCGAGCCTCATCCGCTCGGATCCGCGCGCATTGCTTTTCTCGCAGACTATCTCGAAAAGGAAATGAAGGACCAGGGTCTGGAGAGCGGGCGTGACAAGTTCACGGCCGAAGTTCCAGACCCTGAACTCCTCGGCCAGGACGCAAGCCCTATGCGTAAGGCCACTCTCTCGATCCCCATGCAAAACATCTTTGCTAAGTTTGAGTCCGGCAAATCCGATTGCGCGTTCCTCGTCGCCTCCCACTATGATTCCAAACGTCTTACGAATGGCGATGGTATTGGTGCGAACGACAGCGGCTCCTCATCGGTCGCTCTGCTCGAACTCATGCGTGGCCTCAATGCGGCGAAGAAGGGCAAAAGCCTCGATCTCCGCTGCACGGTCATCGCCGTTTGGTTTGATGGCGAGGAAGCGTATTTGCCGGAATGGAGGGATGGTCAGACGAGACATCCAGCCCGGATCGTGGACAACACCTATGGCAGTCGTCAGTTGGCCGACAGTCTCAAGGCCTGCGGAGGCGGCTACTGCTTGCCGGACGTCTATGGTGGGCAGAAGATCGAAGGCCTCATCCTCCTCGATATGGTTGGCAGCCCGGATCTACGATTGACGCGGGAATCGAGTTCTTCTAAAGCGTATGCGAAGATTGCTCAGGACTTGGATAAAAAGCTCTTCCAAGGTCAGCTCTTTACCCGGTCCACTGAAAAGGCCGTTGAAGACGATCACATCCCTTTCGTTGAGAAAGGCATTCCCGCCATTGATCTGATCGGTTTTGAGACTTTGGATCATTGGCATCAGCCGAGCGACACAATCGAAAACGTTTCGCTTCGAAGTATTGAGCAAGCCACTGAACTCACCGGAGCCATGCTCCAAAAGATCCTCACAAAAGAATGAAGGCCGGACCCCAGGGATCCAGCCTTCGAATCTAAGATGCTTAAACACTCACACTATTTATCGCACAGGATGCTTAACGTCCTGTGACCGCACTCGATTTAAAAGCCTCTTTTAAATCGTCAGTTCCCAATTTTTGTGCCGATTTCGCTTCATCCAGAACAGCAGCCATTCCGAAGAATTCGTGAGACACGCCTTCGTAGTTTTTATAATTCACTTTTACGCCTTGAGCGCCCATCTTTTCCGA